>NZ_JVDT01000083.1 GCF_001076885.1 Bacillus sp. 522_BSPC | reverse complement strand
TTCTTACACGGAATAAATAACACCAACGGATAAAATAGGTTATAATAGACTTATTAATTATTTAAGTTGGTGTTTATTTATGCGTACTAAAAACAGGTTGAATCCAAGCGAGTCTATCTATTACAGTCCTGAAATTTCAAATTGTCCTGACTGTGGAGAGAAATTAACCTATTGCCATCCTGTATGGAGGAAAACCATCTCTACCCTAAAAGGGGAATTTAAAGTTATTAATCTTGGCTATCGCTGTGAAAATAATGGCTGTGAGAACAATACTGTTTATCGTTCTGCGGAGGCTGAGCAACTTAGTATGAAGCACATCACCTATGGCATGGATGTCATTGCCCACATTGGGCACTTGCGTTTCAAAGAACATAAAACCCGTTCAGAAATTGCCACCATCCTAGCTGAGAAGCAAGTGAAAATCTCAGAAAGGCAAGTTCAGAAACTGTACGAACGATATGCGTTACTTCTTCGTTCAGCGATTACAGAAAATATGAAAGAAACCTTAGAGGAAGTCGTGGAACAGAACAATGGATTAATCTTATCCATTGATGGCGTTCAACCTGAAAAAGGAAATGAAACGTTGTATGTTATTCGCGAGGTCTTAAGTGGCACCATCTTGGCAGCACATAATTTAAAGAGTAGCGCCTCTCAAGAGTTAATCGGAATTATTCAACCAATTCTTGATTGGGGTTACCCTATCCAAGGTTTCATCAGTGATGGTCAGCAGTCAATCCGTTTAGCAATCGAAAAGATAGCACCGGACATCCCATATCAATACTGTCAGTTCCATTACTTCAAAGATATCGCAAAACCGTTGGTAGAAAAGGACAGAAAGCTAAAGACAAACATCAAAAAGAAGCTAAGGGGAATTCGGGAAATCGAAAGAAAAATTGAAGAATCATCATCAGTAAGCATGGAAGAAGAAATTGCGAGTGACTATGTAGCGGCGATTCGTTCAGTGCTTTTGGAAGATGGAAAACCACCGTTTGAATTACCAGGTACACGTGTCTTTGAGCGAACAAAATCAATCAAGGACTCGATTGAAAAATGCCTGGATAAAAAAGGGGACTCCTTTACTTGAAAAGCTGTTCAGAATAGTCAGAAATGTGGATAACTACAAAAAGGATTATCAGCTCGTAAAACGGTGGGATCTGCGTTTTAAAAGGATTGCCACAATCATGGATCCTTCCGAAAACAAAACAAGTTCTTGGGTTGAATCCCGGTTAAAACAATATCTGACCCAAATAGAAAAGGAACTAAACCGTGAAGATGATTTTGCCTTTGTGGACAATCTGATGAGATATAGTAAAGGCTTTTGGAAAGGTCTCTTTACATTTTACGATTACCCTCTCCTGCCAAGGACAAATAATGATTTAGAGCTTTTCTTTAGAAGAACAAAAGTAAGGCATCGTAGGATTACAGGCAGTCGAACTTGGAATCGATACATTGTTCGTCACGGTGAAAACATCGTATTCGTTGAAAATGTTAAAAATGAACAAGATGGGCTGCAGAAGATTCGGAATGCTACTTATTCTGGCTATAAAAAAGAAGTTAGTAAGTGGGACAGTCGAATACATGAACACACAAAACAGAGAAGATTTAAGCAGGACCCAAATGCATATTTAAACAATATTGAAAGCAAGTGGAATCGGCACAACTAAATCATTGTGTTAGTTGTGCCGTGTAAGTTTTTTTTCGCCGCTAATGACGATAAAAAAACTGGCTAATCTCTTGATTAAAGAGTTTTAGCCAGTCTACATTCACTTAATATTTTTCCCATAAAATATTTCATTCATTTCTTGCGTTAGCTTTTCTGTAATAAAAATGCGATCTTCTAGTTTAAGTTCCTCTTCTTTATAGCCAAATAAATAATTATTTAAATCAAATTGTTTTAGCTTACATTTTGTATGAAAGATATTCTCTTGATATATATTGACATCAATCATATCAAATTGTGCTTTAACATCATCAGGTATATAGTTTTGGATGGAATTTATGTCATGGTCGATAAATAATTTATGGCCATGAATATCGCGGGTAAACCCTCTAACACGGTAATCCATAATCATAATATCTGTATCGAAAGAGTAGATTAAATAATTTAATGCCTTTAAGGGAGAGATTTCTCCACAAGTAGAGACATCGATATCGGCGCGAAAGGTACTGATTCCTTCATCTGGATGATATTCAGGATATGTATGAACCGTAATATGACTTTTGTCGAGATGCATCACAACAGAGCCTGGAAATCCTCCTGGTAGTGGTCCTGGCGATTCTTCAAATACTTCCTTTGGTGCTTCAGATACTGGTCCTTCTGAGACGAGTAATGTAACGCTTGCCCCTTGTGGTTCATAATCTTGCTTGGCTACATTCAACACATGGGCTCCAATGATATCTGAAACATTTTTTAATATCTTCGTTAAACGATCTGCATTATATTGTTCGTCAATATATTGTAAATAGGCTTCACGTTCACTCCTAGTC
Organism: Bacillus sp. 522_BSPC; assembly: GCF_001076885.1. Lineage (GTDB taxonomy): Bacteria > Bacillota > Bacilli > Bacillales > Cytobacillaceae > Niallia > Niallia hominis. Next base: position 10,631 of record NZ_JVDT01000083.1, on the reverse strand, counting down.
CGTGTATAGCATATATCATACATATTAAAGCTTAAAGACTTTGTTAAATTATTAAATCCATGTAGCTCTATGCGCTGCTGAGGTGTTAAACTCATGTTTATCCCCCTTTTTCTAACATGTAAGTATAATTATGTTACCCGAACAGATGGTAGATTAACCAAAAAATCGCTAATCTCTTGTATTCCTTTCTATCGGAAATAACAAAAGATTAGCGATTTAATTTTCCTTTAAAACATACTTAATTCATATTTGCTTGCAAGTATTTCTAATAGTTTTAATCCGGCAACACTATTTCCTTTGTCATCGAGGGCAGGTCCGGAAATGCCAATTCCAAAGCGATTTGGTACCGCACCTAATATCCCGCCGGCTACCCCACTTTTTGCAGGAATTCCAACCCGTACGGCAAATTCTCCAGAAGCATTATACATTCCGCATGTTACCATGAAAGTTTTGCAAATGCGTGCAACATGTGCAGGCATTAATTGCTTATTTGTAATTGGTTCCTTGCCATTTAAAGCAAAGACAATCCCAATTCTTGCTAAATCTAAGCAATTCACTTCTATAGAGCATTGTTTTGTATATAAGTCCAATAATTCTTCTACATCTTCATTAATAATGCCATGTTGTTTCATAAAAAAACATAGTGCTCTATTTAAATGAGATGTTTCAAATTCTGATTTTGCAACCTCAGCTGAATAGCTAATTTCCTCATTTCCAGATAGCCTTTTTACAAAATCAATTATTTTTCGAAACCGCTCTTCAACCGAATTCCCCTTAATCATATGAGTAACTGCCAGTGCACCAGCATTTATCATTGGGTTTAATGGTTTAGATGGATTGCTCATTTCTAGTTTAACGATGGAATTAAACGGATCACCCGTAGGCTCATATCCTACTTTGCTAAAAACGTATTCTTCCCCTGATTCCATTAAAGCTAGAGCTAATGTAATTACTTTAGAGATACTTTGTAACGTGATTTTTTCTTGAATACATCCAGCAGAATAACAAGTACCATCAGGATGATAGATTGCCACAGATAAATCATCTGGATTTGCTTTACTTAGAGCGGGGATATAATCGGCTACTTTCCCTTCTCTTGTATACTGCTTTGCTTCCAAAAGAATGCTTTCTAATTCTTCATTTGATTGACAAGGCAATTTGATCACCAACTTTGCAAAAGATTTTTTAAGCTTCTTTGATCAACTTAAATAAGTTTATCTTAATTTAAGTATAACGTTAGAAGCGCAAGAAGAAAAATAGTGCTTATTTCATAACTACTAAAGATATAATTTCTCCAGTTCATCTGAAGTCAATGGTTTACTATAGTAATAACCTTGGACAATTTCGCATTCATGCTTCTGAAGAAAGTCCACTTGTTCTTTTGTTTCAACACCCTCTGCGATGACGATAAAATTCATATTATGCCCCATATCAATAATTACTTTTGCTAACGATCCCTTATGCTTTGGATGACTGATATCATCGATAAAGCTTTTATCGATTTTAATTGTATCAATCGGTAGTGATCTCAAATAACTTAATGACGAATAGCCTTTTCCAAAATCATCAATGGATATTTGAAAGCCAAGTCGTTTTATACTATTTAGTTCAATTGTTGCTTTTTCTATATTCTGCATGATACTTTCTGTTATTTCTAACTCTATTTTCGCTGTGTTTATTTGAAGTCTTTTCACCTCTTTTTGAAGAAAAGGAAAGAAGTCGCTGTATTGAAATTGGCGTGCAGAAATATTGATTGCGAGCTTTATATCTTTTTTGCCCGCTAGATCCCATTTTTTCTTTTGCATAAATGCATGTGTCAATACCCATTCCCCTATAGATAGCATTAAATTCGTTTCTTCTGCAATGGGAATAAATTCATCGGGAGATAAATAGCCATATGCAGGGTGTTTCCAGCGTAAAAGTGCTTCCACTCCATATATGTTTCCTGTAGTATTATTTATTTGTGGCTGATAATATAGTTCTAATTCATTATTAGCAATTGCCTTTTGAAGAGCCATCTCCAATTCCATTTTTCTTGCCCCTTTTTCTGCATTAGAGGAAGAGTAAAATTGATAATTGTTTTTTCCATAATCTTTGGCAACATACATAGCTGCATCCGCATTTTTTATTAATGATTCTTGGTCTTTGCCATCCTCAGGAAACATGCTGATGCCAATGCTAGGTGTTACGAAGAATTCATCTTGCTTCACAATAAATGGAACAGAAAATTGACTAATGATTTTTTTTGCTACTTCCGATGTCTCCCATTTTGTTTTATTCTCTAATAAGATTAAAAATTCATCTCCACCTAAACGTGCTACAAAATCATTCTCTTTTATAGCAGATTTTAACCTATGGGCTACTTTTTTTAATATAATATCACCAGTACCATGCCCTTTTGTGTCATTAATCCGTTTAAATTGATCCAAATCTAGAAATAATACAGACATTGTTTGAACTTCATCACAGTTTAATAAGCGGTCGTTTAAAAAGCTTATACAACTATTTCGATTTGGTAATTCTGTTAATACATCGGTGAATGCCAATTGTTTTATTTTTAATTCTGTTTGCTTTCGTGACGTAATATCTCTTCCTAGTATTAATACAGCATCCTGTCCTCCGAACAGGATGCGCATACAATGGATTTCTAGTAATAGCTTTTCCCCATTTCCTTTCATGAAATCAATTTCCATTTCGATCACTTGTCTCTTTTGTTCTATTCCTTTATTAAATTCTTGAACGATATAGTGAAAAGTCTCTTCTGGAAAAAGATCATTAACAGAAAGACCGACTAATGGGCTGTGGTCACTTTCAAATATTTTTATACCGGCTTTATTTATATAATGTAATTTATAGTCCATAACTACCGCGATGATATCTGGAGACATATCGACTAGCTTCGTAAATTTATCTTCATTTTCTTTATTATCGGTTATATCTATCAATACACTAGTAAATTCCTTCATTTCTCCAGTAGCTTTTTCAAAAACGGCAATCCCTCTATCTTTAATCCAACGAATTTTTCCATTTGGTTTAATGATCCGGTAATTGCTAACAACGACATCCTGTTTCGTAAGAAGCTCTGCTCGCTCCTCTAAAACTTTTTTATCATCGGGATGAATGACTTCTTTCCATAGATTATGGTTTTTGTAAAAATCCTCAACGGAATATCCGTAAATGGTTTCAATTCCAGCAGTAATCATTAATGTATTGGTTTTTAAATCATGAAACCAAATGGCAATATCTAATGTTTCGAAAATCGATTGCAATTTTTTATTGGTTTGTGCATATTCTCCTAGAACATAGGTGATTTTTTTTATTAATTGATAAAAAACATAAAGTAACCCAGCAGTAATGATAAGTTGTAACAGAATAAAAATGACTCTATTGATACTTGTAACAAAGACATTAAGTATCACAGAGAATAAAACAAAAACGCCAATTGCGATAATCCATTTTAATTCACTGTGTTTATAATCCATATAAGAACTCCTTACTCTTGTCATAGATGCTAATCATGTGATATGTACCGAAATAAGTATTTTGGCAAAACATTATATTGATACCCGATATTCAGTGATTAAAACCTCATTAATACCTTTGTCCTTGCATGTACAATTAGAATACACTTATTATAATTTGTTTATAAGTTGAAAAATTCTTTTCCGAAGGATTTTTTTTTGATGGTAGTGAATGTGGAATTTAATTGTAATAATAACGAAGAAAGGTTATAAAGTAAGAACATATACATACATCCTACTTTATAACCCATTGCATAATGAAATTTAATGAAGGTTCGGAGTTTCTACTTGTACACGCGGAGTATTCCAAGTGTCAAACCATTTCTTTGTTGCTGTTATAATGATAATAATGCCTAAGATTAGCATAATAATGGAAAGCACTGCATTTAACACATTATAGCCAACTGCCTCTGGGTTTAAATAAACATTTTTCACCATCCAATATCCTGCGTAATTTACTGTTACAAATAAATAAGCCATCGGGATAAGGCAAGTGAGCATATATCTTCTTTTATCAGCCATTTTTAAAATCACGGTTGCGCCAATAATAAGTCCGATTGTTGCCATTAGCTGATTGGATACCCCAAATAGTGCCCAGACAGAGCTGATATCACCTGAGAATAATAGATATCCCCACATCACACATGCTAGCGCACTGGCAAAAATGGAGCCAGGCAACCAATCGACCCTCTTTAGTGGTTTGTAAAACTCGCCTAAAAAGTCTTGAATCAAATAACGTGCCGTTCTTGTACCAGCGTCGATTGCAGTCAAAATAAATACTGCTTCAAACATGATTACAAACTGAAAGAAATAAGAAGCAAGATGAGAAAACCAAGAGATTTCCGTGAATATATAGGACATTCCAACAGCCAATGTAACAGCTCCACCAGTTCGGCCTTCTAAATCAATCCCGATTTCACGACTTAACTCTGGTAAATTTGATACACTCATTCCTAGTGTCTGAAATACCTCTGGAGTTGAATTTATCGCGAAGTAATCTCCAGGATGTAAAGCGGTTGCAGCAATCAGTGCCATAATTCCAACTAAACACTCAACAAGCATGGCTCCAAAACCTACGACTTTAATATCGCTCCATTTATCGAGCATTTTTGGGGTAGTTCCAGATCCGACAAATGCATGGAAGCCAGAAATAGCGCCACAGGCAATGGTAATCGAAATAAACGGCCATACTGGTCCTGCAATTACTGGTCCCCCTCCGTGTACGAATTCCGTAAACGCTGGAAATTCAATGGCGGGATTAATAATAAAAACACCAATGATAAGGGCAATAAACACACCTATTTTCATAAAGCTACTTAAATAGTCTCTAGGTGCCAAGAGTAGCCACACAGGAAGTGCCGCTGCAAAAAATGCATAGATTGGAAGAATGATCGCAAGTGTTTTTGTATCAAGGGTTAGCCAATCTCCAACTACTGTTTCTTGAATCATTGGGCCAACAAACACACCAATCATTAATAGAATAAATCCAATTGTTGTACATAATTTCAGATTTCCTGTCTTTTTATAAAATATTCCTACGCCCATTGCAATAGGAATAGTAATCCCCACAGAGAATGTGCCCCATGGATTTCTTTCCAGAGCGTGTAATACTACCATGGATAGACCAGCCATAGTGATGGTAATAATAAACAGCATAGCAAGCCCTGTGCAAAAACCAGCAACAGGTCCGAGTTCTTCCTTTGCTACCTCGGATAAAGATTTTCCTTTTTTTCTCATACTAGCAAATAGCACAACTGCATCATGGACAGCACCACCGATTACAGCGCCTATCAATAACCATATTAGCCCAGGTAAATAGCCGAATTGTGCAGCAAGAATAGGTCCTACGAGCGGTCCTGCTGCAGCAATAGCTGCGAAATGATGACCAAATGTGACCCACTTATTTGTAGGTACGTAGTCTTTTCCATCATTTAATTCATGAGCGGGAGTTTTTTCTTTATCGTTTAGCTTTAATACCTTTACAGTCATAAAGGTACCATATAAACGATAAGCAATCATCAAGATACACGCAGATGCTATTACAATTGTAACCGCATTCATATTTATCTACCTCCTTTAATGCTATTATTATAAAAAATGAAAAAGGAAGATAAGTCATTTTCATGACAGAATGCGGGGATTTATATATGAGATGCAAAAAATAACAGATAAAATACAATGATTTTATCTGTTAGGTTCGACTAAAAAATCATCTTTGTTAAAAACCGAATAACTGCTTAATCTCTTTCGTATAATTTCTACTCAATGGCACCTTTTCCCCATTATTCATACATAATAAATAAGTAGAGTTAAACCATGGTTCTATTTCACAAATTCGTTCTTTATTTATTAAATAAGACCGATGGACTCTCATAATTGGACTGTTTATTAGCTTTTGTTCTAATTGACTTAAGGTAAATGTAACGATCATTTCCTCTTCATCGGTAACAAGTAATGTTTTTCCATTTTGTGCACTAATATAAACAATACAATCTACATCGATGATTTTAATTTTTTCGTTTGTTGAAATCGCGAGCTTATTTTTATGTATCGGAGAGTTAGTAAGTTTATTTCCTTGCCCTTCATTCCTCTTTCTTTCTCTTTTATTTACTAGTTTTATAATCGTTTGATTAATTCGCTCTTCTTCAAATGGTTTTAGAAGATAATCAAGTGCATTGACATTAAACGCCTGCAAAGCATATTCGTCATAAGCGGTAGCAAAAACAATTTCAGGGGCATTTCCATTTTCCTTAAGGTTTAAACGTTCGGCTAAGTTCATCCCGTTCTCTTCCCCAAGCTCAATATCTAAAAATATTACATCGATTTCAAGATTGTCAATATACTCTAAGGCAGTTTCAAGGCAATCGCATTCCCCTACTATCTCCATCTTATTACTTCTTTTTAACAGATAGCTTAGTTCATCTCTAGCCAATGGTTCATCTTCTATAATTAATGCTTTAATCATCTGCTCCCCTCCAGATTGCTGGCTCGTTAAATGGTATTTTGATCATTACCTTTGTTCCTCTATTCCACTCACTTTCAATGTTGAACATCCCTTTTTCTCCATAAATTTTTTTCATTCTCTCTTGTATATTCCAAAGCGCGGTTCCTGTGCCAGTGCTAGATGTTATTGTTTTTTGCCCAATCATATAAAGCGTATCCTCACACATCCCTTTACCATCATCTTCTGCAATCAGCACCATTCTATCCTTTTCTTTATGAGCAGATATCGTAATATTTCCAACATTTCCTTTTGAAAAAGCGTGGCGTATCGAATTTTCAACTAAAGGCTGAAGGGTAAAAGGGGGAATTAGTACCTTCTTTAATTCAGGATCAACTGACTCTTTCAAGATGAACTTATCTGGAAACCGTGCTTCTTCTAATGCTAAAAAAGCATGCACATGTTCTAATTCCTGTGTTAAGGGAATTAACATATTTTTGGAACCTTGTATATTACTGCGAAAATAAATACTCAATTTTCGAATCATTTCCCGAGCTTTCTCTCCATCTGTGCGAATTAGTGCTGATATAGTATTCATGCTGTTAAAAAGAAAATGGGGATGAACCTGTGATTGCAATGCTTTAATCTCCGCATCTTTTAGTAGCCTTTGCTGAAGCTCTGCCTCTGCTAATTCCAGCTGTAAAGAAAATAATTTACTTAAGCCTTCCGCCATTGTGTATTCTACTAATTGAATGTTTTTGGGATTAGCAAAATAAAGCTTCAATGAACCAACTATTTTATTATTCGCTTTTAAGGGTAATAAAATAGCAGCATAGAGAGGGCAATCTTGATTGTTGCATTGAATTTCGTCTTTATTTTTGGCTACTAATATATTACCTTCTCTTAACACTTTTTCTGTAAGTTTTGTAGAGGTTTTATCAAGGGGAATGTGATGATCCCTTCCTAGACCCTCATGTGCTAATACAATCGATCTATTTGTAATGGATACTGCATCTGCGTTTGTTGCTTTAAGCATAATTTTAGCAACCTGTTTACTTGATTCAGGATTTAGGCCTTGCCTAAAGTACGCTAGTGTAGATTGTGCAATATTTAAAGCGATATTGGTTTGGGCTGCTTTCGTTTTTTCCTCTTCTAAAAGAATATTTTGTATGATATAAATGAAAATTAACATCCCAAATCCATTGATGACAATCATCGGAAAAGCAATGATTTTGACTAGTTCGAGTGCAAGAGCTAATGGTGATGCGAATAAAAGGATGAATGCCATTTGAATTATTTCCATCGCTATGCCGATAATAACAGCCTTGCTGGCTGAGTCTTGCTGGATAGAATACTTCCTGCCGAGGAAACCGGTAACTATCCCTGCCATGATCGTTGATAATCCACAGGCTAGCGCGGTAAATCCGCCTAGTGTTAAGCGGTGAAGACCGGCTATTAATCCCACTCCAAGACCTACTAAAGGACCTCCAATCATGCCACCAATCGCAACACCCATAATGCGCGTATTTGCAATCGCGCTTGATACATCTAGTTCATGCTGCCATGTATGTGTACTTATGCTTCCTTTTAAAATTTCTACCCCGGTATAGTTGCTAATAATCCCGAACAAGCCAAAGAAAAGAATTAAATAGAGCTTATCCTGCCATTGTGATTCCTTATGGATAATCGAACGGAAAATCTTGATTCTTGATAATAAGAAGGCAAAGATAACTAAAATACCGACTCTTTCAATCATTAGTGGAAGTAACTGTAACAATGAATGCCCCACCCTCCTATTTTACTCCCCATCATTATAGTAAATTACAAGAATTATAGAAAGCCTTTTCAAAAGTTTGTGGCTAAATGCCTATTTTGTGCTTCGATTTCATTATATGATATGATTACTTAATAGGACGTGAAAGGTTGGTTATAATGAATGGCAGGGAAAAAATATTATGTTGTATGGAATGGAAGAAAACCTGGGATTTATCGTACGTGGGCTGAATGCGAAAAACAGACAAAAGGATTTAAAGGAGCAGCTTTTAAATCTTACCAATCACTTGAGGAAGCAGAAAAAGCCTTTAATCAAGGAGGGAGTTTTGGTCAAAAAGCGGCGAAAGGCTCTTCCTCTAAAAAACAGGCTAACACTTCCTTAGAAGCAATTGATGAAAATAGCATATCTGTAGATGCAGCTTGTAGCGGTAATCCTGGGTTGATGGAATATCGTGGAGTCCATACGAAAACAGGAGAAGTTCTCTTCCACTATGGGCCAGTATTTGGAACAAATAATATTGGTGAGTTTTTAGGAATCGTACATGCGCTAAGTCTTTTGCAAAAACAAGAAAAAAATACGACCATCTACAGCGACAGTATGACCGCTCTTTCTTGGGTTCGAAATAAAAAAGCAAACACTACCTTAGTGCGAGACAAGCGAACAGAAGAATTATGGCAATTAATCGAACGTGCAGAAAAGTGGTTGAAGGAAAACAACTATTCCAATAAGATTTTAAAATGGGATACGAATAAATATGGAGAGATTAAGGCTGATTTTGGACGAAAATAACTTCACGATTATGTAAATAACAAATCTATTAATCGATAATAGAAACTATACGCATCTAGGTATATAAAGAAAAAGAACTTGGAGATTATGCTAAGCTCTTTTTCTTTTTGTGGGTAAAATTTTTCCAATTAATTTAATTGTCTATATAAATAAGTTAAGCTAAGTTAATTTAGAAGAGACTAGAAACAAATATTTAGTATTTTTTTACTAATTATTCGCATGAATCTGATAGTATAATAGAATAAGCTTTATAAATGATTGTAATACATAGGAGTGAATGTCTTTGTCAAAGAAAGTTTATTTTAACCATGATGCAGGAATTGATGATTTAGTTTCCCTTTTCCTTCTACTACAAATGGATGAAGTGGAATTAATTGGTGTCTCCGTCATTCCGGCAGATGGCTATTTAGAGCCTGGTATTAGTGCAAGTAGAAAGATTATTGATCGATTTGGTAATGGAGCAATTGAAGTTGCTAGATCCAATTCTCGTGGAGTGAATCCTTTTCCAAAAGAATGGAGAATGCATACTTTTTATGTAGATGCACTGCCGATTTTAAATGAAAGTGGCGTAGTAACTGCACCTGAAAGCGCTCTTCCTGCACATGAACATTTAATTAAAGCTGTCAGAGAAAATCCGGATAAAACGACGCTTTTATTTACTGGCCCGTTAACAGATTTGGCAAGAGCATTAGAAATTGCCCCAGATATTCAAGAAAAAATTGAAAAATTAGTTTGGATGGGGGGAACATTCTTAGAGGTCGGCAATGTGCAAGAGCCGGAGCATGATGGAACTGCGGAATGGAATGCTTTCTGGGATCCGTGGGCAGTATCAACAGTATGGGCTAGCGATTTAACGATTGAAATGGTGGCATTAGAAAGTACAAATCAAGTGCCACTAACTCTTTCCGTACGAAATAATTGGGCATCATTAAGAAGATTTTCAGGCGTCGATTTCATTGGGCAATGTTATGCTGCTTGTCCCCCTCTTGTGCATGTGGAGACAAACTCTACCTATTATTTATGGGATGTTTTAACCACTGCAACGATTGGAAAAAAAGAATTGGTTAAAATGAAAGAAGTGAAATCCATTGCTTTAACAGAAGCTCCTTCCCAAGGTAGAACCTTACTAAGTGAAGAAGGTCGTCCTGTTTCTGTTGTATATGATGCAAATCGGGATGCGTTTTTCGAATACATTACAGGTTTAGCAAAGCTTGCGAAAAACGATTAATGAAAAAGGACCAATTTCCCTTCCATTATGTTAATAGGAGGGAAATTGGTCTTTTCTATATAACCATATCTACCTCAATGGCTGTATAGGTGTTTCTTCCTTTTTCTTTTGATTCATATAGTCCTTCATCCGCTTTTAAAACTAATAAGGAAGGAGAAAGTTCTTCTTTGGGAATGATTGTTGCAATTCCAATACTTGCAGTAAGGTATGGACCAACTTTCGAGAAGTTATGCTCTATTTGCTTTGCAGCGAGTTTGCTCTTTCATTCATTTGCTACTTTGACTGCTTGAGAAGAGTCTTTATTTATAATTAGTTGAGTACTTTAACTCCTTGTTGTTGCTTTAAAATAAAGTTTAATCAAAAATACCTCCCAAGCCA
>NZ_JVDT01000082.1 GCF_001076885.1 Bacillus sp. 522_BSPC | reverse complement strand
CTCAACTTTCGCAGAGTGATATCGGCAAATAAGCCTTGATATAATTAGGAAGGCCAGCGATCCACTGTTCAAGTTGACTTTGAATTATTTTTTTGATTTTCTTATTCGTTTGTTTAAGTGCATCTTGAAGAAGCTCGATCAATTGCTGTAATGCGACAGCCCAATCAAGTTCATTTACTTCATCGCATAATTCGTAAAACAGACCACCTATTGTGCGTTGATCGGTATTACAGCGATTCTGCCACGACAGAACGATAAAACGAGAAAACACAATCGTTGTATGGCAAATAAGCGCGTCATATGAACGGCTTTGGAATTCTTTTTCAAGTTTCAAAAGAGATTTGGCCGCCTTAAAGAATACCTCGATATCCCAGCGCATTCCATAGATTCGGACGATCTCCTGTTCTGAAAGAGTGCAGTCTGTGCTGAGGATGGCAAGCCAGTCGCTTTTCTTATTTCTGTTTTGAATGAATACCACTTTAATTGGTGTTCCATTAGCCATGATCGTATGGATGGAACGAAGAATTCCTTTCTTGGATTGAATGGGTCCAGCTAGGCGGTATAGTTGCTTTAAAGAAACCATCTCCCCGTTTACGTTATAACGTTGTTTTGTTTCTTTGACCATACCAATTACGTCTAATCCTTGATCCACAATAGACTTTACAAGTGGTGGCAATGTAAACCAAGAATCCATAAGGACATAACTTGCATCTATCCCATTGGCTAATGCACGTTTAATCATGTCAGGAACTTGTTCAGGCTCAGTTTGTAATGCATTTTCTCGACGCTTGTATCCACAAGTACGTTTATCAATTTTTTCAGAGATACCATTGATTTGAGACTTTTTTGAACTGACTAAAGAAAAGTCAATTGGCATAAATGTATAGCCATCTGACCAGCCCAAAGTGAGCATACGAAACCCCTTAAAGAAACGCATTTTCAGGGAAGCATGATCAAAACAACGAGCGAGAAGCTCTACCTTTTTACTACGATTTCGGTCATACGCAGAATCATCGATAATCAGTACTTTTGGACGCTCTTTATTCGTAAGGCGAGTCACCTTTTGAATAGTAAAAATGCTCAACAGTAGTAAGAAACGGCGCCAATTAAAAGTTGATTGGTTTAAAAAGCGATAGACGGCATCTTTGGCTGGAAACTGATCGGCTTTCTTTGAATCAAGAAGTGAAAACCAATTTTTGTGCTGGAAAATCAAACAGAAAACAAGCTGAAATAAGTAGGAACAGCTGAAACCGAAGGATTTTTTAATTCCTGCTTGGCGCAGGTGTTTATTCATTTCAAGCTCAGAAAAAACCGAATTAAGTTCTTTTGGTAGTTGATTGTTTTGGCTATTTTGGTCTATCATATAGGGAGCACCTCTTCTGTATGGTAGTGTTTTCTCTACAATTACACTATACCAAAGAATGAGGTGTTATTTCATTTTATTAAACACTGTCAAGCAACATATTTAATAGACCATAGACGCAATACAACTAACGATTTGCACTTATTTTTTTGGTGCGAAAGTTGAGTAAATAAAAACATATCCACTACTATAAATTTCTTCGCTTGTTGAATGTCCTTTAGCATCGTATGAAACACTTCATGTTGAACAACTCTTTTATTCTGTTTATTTTTGTAGGTGATGTCTGTTAATAGCTCAATATCTTCTACTTGATGGATAGCTCCCTCTACTGACATCCCAATTGGAAGAGGTTTTTTCACATGATAATATATAGTACTACTATATATAATGATAAAAAGCAGGAATAAAATACCAACTATCCGTTTCATCATTTTCCTCCCCATTTGCTTCATTTCTAAAGCGGTTTTCGTTGTTAAAGACTTGCCATTCACTTTTCACGGGGCTAATTCTCAAAATCAGTGATTTATGGTTGCTTAATATCTATTTAGTTTTTGCAATAATAGGAAGGATAATCATCTGTGGATGTAGAATATTTTTTTGAAAAAATGATGAGTTTTCGCAAATACATGATACAATATAAAAGCAAAAAGCATTTACATAGGTGAAGGAGATTACGAAAATTGATTATTGGACTATTAATTATACTCGCTTATTTAATTGGATCTATTCCTTCTGGACTAATAATAGGCAAAACCTTTTACAATAAAGATATACGAGAACACGGTAGTGGGAATTTAGGCGGTACCAATTCATTTCGAGTTCTTGGCAAGAAGGCAGGCTTTGCGGTAACAATTTCCGATATATTGAAAGGGACAATCGCAACATTGTTGCCAATACTTGCTACTCTTATATGGAACATTGACATAGAGATAAACCCGCTAATTTTTGGGATATTTGCAGTAGTTGGTCATATGTATCCAGTATTTGCTGGTTTTAAAGGTGGAAAAGCAGTTGCTACGTCTGCTGGCATTCTTCTTGGTCATGAACCACTTTTATTCCTTATTATTTTAGCGGTATTTTTTCTTACACTATATATATCAAAATATGTTTCTTTATCTTCCATGGTTGCTGGTCTCGCGGGACTTATCTATTCCCTTATCCTTTGGGACGATAAATTATTAATTTTTATTCTTGCCGTACTAACGATTTTTGTTGTTTATAGACATCGTGCCAATATAAAAAGAATCATTAATAAAACGGAGCCAAAAGTAACCTGGCTATAAAAAGGACCGATTTCGGTCTTTTTTTTATTTTACAAGTTTAATTTGACATTAAATGATTTATTTCGTCATACCTTTTACTATAATCGTTAAAGGGGCGAATAAGGATGACCAATCATACTGTAAATTACAAGAGTACTATTGAAGGTGCAGAAGACTTTGAAAATAAATTAGAAATGGTGGAAACGAAACTCCAGGAACAAAAAGCAAATATGGAGCATTTAATCGAATGTCTACAATCTTTAACTCTTTCTACAACCTATAGTGAAAATATAGCCAAAATGGTTTGTAGCATAACACATGAAGTACGTAACCCGCTTACGTCTATTAGCGGATTTTTGCAACTAATAAAACAAACAAATAATCTTCATTCCATTCATCAATACACGGATTTAGCACTAAGTGAATTAACACGAGCCAATGACTTAATTACCGATTTTTTAAATTTATCTAAATCTGAATCAAAGGAAAGTCACCCACTATCTATAAATAAATTAATCAAGGAAATGTCTTCTGTTTTTAAGAGCGAAGCAAATTTAAAAGGAATAATCTTACATATTGACTTAATATCAGACGAACCATTATGTATAATTCATGAACAGCATCTTACCCAAGTAATCGTAAATGTTGTAAAAAATGCCTTTGAAGCAACGGAAGCAAATCATTCATCCAATCAAAAAGAGGTGGTTATTCAAACAAAAGTTTCTAGGGACCATCTCTTGGTTATAGTAAAAGATAATGGATGTGGCATGACAGAGGAACAGCTGAATCATTTATATACTCCGCTTAAAACGACGAAAAAAAATGGAACCGGCATGGGCCTTTATGTCTGCAAAAAGCTGATTGAGAAATATAATGGTACTATGAAGGTCCAAAGTGCTATAGAAAAAGGGACAACCATTACCATACAGCTGCCATTCTACTTTTTAAAGGAACAATAACTTCCTTTGTGATAGAGAACAGTGGCAGAAAAAAATCAATCAATTCCTTGTTCTTTACTTACAAATGTATCAATATTTGTTATGCTATTATTTGTAAAGTGATTTTAAAATTGTTTTAAAGAGGCTGATGATGAATAAAAGAAAAATAATCTACATGTTCTTCCTGATTGTTGCATTATGCATACTAGTGAGTGTGGGGATGTCAAAGTTTTCCCCTTCTACCAGCAAAGAATCTCATTCTATTTCAGGTAGAAACATTCATGAATTAGCAAAAGAAGAAAATAAAAAAATTACAATAGCAGCTATTGGCGATATACTTATCCATGATCGAGTCTATAATGATGCTCGAGAAGGAGATTATTATAATTTTGATAAAATGTTAGCTAATCTATCCAGTGAATTAAAAAAACCTGATTTATTGCTTGCAAACCAAGAAACAATTGTCGCTGGAGAAACGATTGGGTTATCTGGCTATCCTACTTTTAATAGTCCCCACGAAATTGCCGATACCATAAAAAAAGCAGGTGTTGATATTGTTACTACTGCAAATAATCATGCTTTAGATCGCGGAGTAAAAGCGCAAAAGCTTTCCATTGATTATTTAAATCAAATAGATCTTCCCCATGTTGGAACCTATTTAAATAAAGATGATCAAGATAAGATAGTTGTTTTAGAAAAAAATGATGTCAAGATTGCTTATTTAGCTTATACCTACGGTTTAAATGGGATTCCCGTTCCAAAAGGAAGCGAGTATATCGTTAATGTAATAGATAAAGAAAAAATGAGTAACGAAATTCAACGGGCCAAAAAAGTTGCAGATGTTATAGTAATGGCAGTTCATTGGGGTAACGAATACGAGCGTTATCCATCTAATGAGCAAAAAGAATTGGCACAGTTTTTTATCGATGAAGGTGTTCATATTATTTTCGGAAGTCATCCGCATGTTCTTCAGCCAATCGAATGGCTAGAAGGAAAGAATGGGCAAAAAGGTTTAGTTGTTTATTCGTTAGGGAACTTTTTATCTGGACAGGATGAAGAATATCGAGATATCGGTGGAATGGTAACTATTACGGTGAATAAACTGCAGAGAGGAAATTCGACTACTATTACATTGGATCAGCCTACCTTCTATCCTACCTTTGTTGCAAGTAAGAATGAAAGCAATTATATCATGCATCCATTGGTTACTTCAGAAGAAGCCGTTGATAAATACGGTGCTTCTATTTATAAAAAAATAATGGATCATATGCTAATAGAAGGACAAGCAGAGTAAAACCAAATGCAATTATTCGATAATTATAATAGAATCCTTTATAATTGAAATATACCAATAGTAATAGATTGCTTCCTTAGCATTTAAGGAGCAAAATTCATAAGAGGTGTGAAAACATGAAAATTGTGATTAGTGATAAAGCTGCCGAATGGTACAAGGATGAAATGCTGTTAAAAGATGGAGACTTTATTCGTTTCTTTGCTCGTTACGGCGGATGCAGTACAGTGCAGCAAGGTTTTTCTTTAGGAATTTCCAATGAACAGCCTGTAAATATTGGCGTAGAAACGGTAAAGGATGGAATTCATTATTATATAGAAGAAAAAGATTTATGGTATTTTGATGATAAAGATTTATTTGCAGATTTCAATGAAGTAGCAAACGAACCAGAATATCGTCACGCACAGTAAGTTTTGAGCTAATGATAAAATACCTAAAAAACAGCGAAAAGGTAAGTTTCTCTCACCTTTCGCTGTTTTAATTTTGGTTATTTCAAAAAATAAGCTCGATATAATAAGCGATTCTGTATTGTTTATAGTTTGAACATTTTCCATTCCATACATTTACGCTTTAGAAAGTAGCATTCAAAAATCTATTTTAAACGCTCGGAAATACCCTCTTCTTTCAAAATTTTCTTTTGTGTATCACCCAATAAGTCAAAATGAGAATAGCCATCTTTCCGATAATGGATCCATTCTTCCTTTAACCCATACTTTTCGCCCCAGCTTTTTAACTTTTTTATATCGGAACATCCTACTTTTGTAACTGTCTTACAATCTGGGAAGCGATCATCTAACCAGTAATGAGTTAAAAATGCAATTTCCCCATTATCTATTCTTCTTTTCCACTCTGTCAGCTCTTGTCTTTTTAATCCAAAGGCCATGAAAGTAATCTCCTTTATATGGCTTTACTTGTCTGTTGGTTGCTTTTTAATTTCTTCATATTTATGAAACCATTCGGGAAAAATCTTCTTAAAAGGTTTCGGTCTAAATGTTTCCTTCGATACGATAATATGTGTCGTAGTTCCTTCCACACAGATTTCTTCATTCTGGTTGATAATCTGATATCCGTAAACTGTTTTTATCCCATCATTTGTTTCCACCCAAGTTTTAACCTTTGCTTGGTCTCCATAACGTAACGGCTTTTTATACATTGCATAGACATCATAGACTGGTGCAAAATACCCTTTATTTTCCATTTCTAAATAATCATAGCCAATGTCCTCAATTAGCCCTGTTCTACCTCTTTCAAAAAATTTAAGATAATTCGCATGATATACAACACCCATAGCATCTGTGTCTGCATAATATAATTCAATGTCTCTTATTGAAATAAAAAAATTATCCATTTGTTTCATACCGTCCTATTCTTCGATTTTCCGTTTATATCCTTGTAAAACATTTTCTATATCTTCAGCAATCAGTGTAGAAACATCTGCTTCCATTCCTTGCTCTAATTGCTCGGACAGTCGTAATGCTTGTAATTGCACTGCTTCATCGATAATATTAGTGGCAAATCTTCCATTTCCTTCAGTTGAAACTTTAGGCAGTTGATTCTTTAATATGGAGATAGCTTCTTCTGATAACGAATAATCATATTTCGCTGCATACATTTTCATTATGTCAATCAATTCCTCCGCTACATAATCAGCAAAATGGATAAACTTTTTAAACCTAGAAGTTAAGCCAGGATTGCTTTGTAGTAATGCAGTTATTTCATTTGGGTAGCCAGCCAGGATTACAACTAGATTCTCATTATGCTTTGTCATTTCCATCACTAATGTATCTATGACCTCTTTACCAAAATCTTGTCCACCATTTCCTAATAAGGAGTAAGCCTCATCAATAAATAACACGCCACCAAGTGCTTCTCTAATTTTTTTTCTTGTTTTTATAGCAGATTGACCTACATATCCCGCTACAAAGTCTGCCCTGCTTGTTACAACCAAATGTCCTCTCTTTAAGATTCCACAATCTTTAAGGAACTGAGCATATAATTTCGCAACAGTAGTCTTTCCTGTACCTGGATTCCCTGTAAATACAGCATGTAGTTGTATGGGCAAATTCTTTTGCGCCTTCTTTTGTCTTAATTGCTGAACCTTTACAAATGCTATAATTTTCTTTATTTCTTCTTTCACTTTCGATAATCCGATTAGTTCATTTAATTCTGTCGCTGGATTGATTGGTTTTTCCTTGTCATCACTAACAAAATCCGATTCTTGTAGCAATGTATATTTTAAGATTTCTTGTTGATTTGATTTACGGGAACCTTTGCTAAATATGGCATCAAGAACAATATTGCGAACAGCTCGAGCGTTTCCAAAGCTTTCATCCACTTGTTCCCTCTCAAGTCTTTTTAATAATGCTTTTTTACCATCTTCTGTCATAACATAGTCATTACTCGAAGCCATTCTTTCACCAATTGCTAATAATTCACTAGGTGTATAATCAGGTAAATGAATCATATTAGAGGCTGGAAAACGACTTCTTAACCCATGATTACCATCTAGGAATTGACGCATTTCCTCTGGGTAGCCTGCTAAAATAACAGCAAACTTACCACCAAACTCAGACCCTGTCATTAAGGAAACAAGCGTATCAATTGCTGTCTGGCCATAATCATTACCAGATTGTCCCTCACGTTTTAAGCTATAAGCTTCATCAATAAACAGAACGCCGCCAACTGCTTGTTTAACAACAGAACGTACATTTTCTTCTGTTTGTCCCATATAGCCACCTATTAATTGGGATCGATCTGTTTCTACAACCTCTGCGCTAGGCAATACACCTAGTTCATGATATATCTTGGCCATTAGACGGGCAAGCGTAGTTTTTCCAGTACCTGGATTACCTGTAAAGATCATGTTTAGACTTAATGCATCCTGAATCATATAGCCTAATTTTTTTCTTGCTTTTTGGTAGCTTAAAAACTGATAAAAATCCTGTACTCTTTTTTTTACTGTTGCAAGACCGACCATTTGCTCAAGTTGCTCTAACGAGGAAAGTGTCGTCTGTTTTTCTTCCTTTTCTTCTACAAAAAGGCTTGCCCATTCCTTTTTAAGTTCTTGAAGCTCTTCTATTAACGTTTTTACACTTTCATAGTAAATCGATGTATGAAACACACCACTAATAGATTCGGCATACTCTTCAGCAGATTTCAATAGCTCAGACGTTTTCTCAATCACTATTTTTAGCGTTTGTTCAATGGTTTCATATTTCGCAACTGCCTCTTTATTATCGTAAACAGTAGCATTTATTCTCTGTTTCTTAATATGTGCCACTTCATCTTCCATTTGCTCTAAAAATGCGCGACAATTATTTATATATTGCTCTGCAATTTTGCGTTTTGCTGTTCGATTATCGGTTTCGCGAATATTAGGGAAGACAAGCTGATCGAGCAAGTGGCTGAAATTCTTCCAATCATATTGGGAAAGATATTTAAGAGCCATTGTATTGTCTGGGTTTAGCTCAATAGCTTTGTTTAACCATGCGACCGCAATTGTATCCTTTTGATTCCCATGCATCCTGGATAATGCCGCTATCGTTAATAATTGGGAAATTTCTTTTCCATTCTGTGCTTCATTTAGCGTTTGAATCGCATCTAAGATTTTTTTTTCATTTTCTACGAAACCATGCTCTTCAAACTCTTTCTCTAACAGATAAATTTCTTGATCTTTTATATTTGGTTTTACTTGTTCGTTATTCATATGTTCACTTCACTTAATAAATTTAGGATATACCTTTTTAATACTAACATATTCCTTTATTTTCGTTAATGATTATGTACCTTTCTCATAGGATTTATCTTAGTAAAGTACCTTTCATCCCTAATATCATTAGTACAAGCATTTTTTCCTTTTTTCCGTCAAAAATAAAGACAGCAATTACTCATTCTTTTCATCAAAAAAATGAGTGATTGCTGTCTAATTATGGTTTATATTTTGAGGAGACAATTATTCCCCTTTTGTTTGAATTACTTGAGCATGTTGTCCTGATTTATCTTGCATTTGCTTTCCTTTGTTTCCACCAAAGCTTCTTGATTTTGTCCCAATATGGCTTGGTACAAAGTGTTTGCTATCTTTTTTAGGATTACTCATCTAATCAACTCCTTCTTTTATATTTTGTACAAAAGTACAAGCAGAATAGATGGTAATTTCTAGATTTTAATATTAACGAGCTTTTTTCAAATGCTTTCTTTCTAATCGTTCTTCAATTTTTTCAATTGCTTCTCTATCCTTTAATAATTGCATTTTATTCTCTAATACTAATTCTTGAAATGAACGTTTGCGAGGTTTTCTCATGGCTCATTCTCCTTTATAAAAAATTTGTATTATCATATTTCCCAATAAGTAAAATAATTATTACATGAAAAGAAATAATTTTTGAATCTATTTGAAAAGTTTTTGTTTTCTGATAATTAAAACAAGGGGTGCACTCCTTATTACTACATTTGTAATTATAGTATATCACCAGCAGTTTGTAAAGCGCTTACATGCTAATTTATATTATTTTCATTATTTTTTACTTTTTGTCAATTCTCTCATTTCTTTGAGGGTTAACATCGTAAAATGCTTATGGATGATATCTCCTTCTCTATTTAGGAAATAGGTGGTTGGTATACTAAGTATATGATATTGATTAGCAACCATATCTTTCTTGTCCATTAAAACTGGAAAAGTTAATTTTCTCTCCTGGACAAATTGTCTAACCCCTGCTTCATTTCCGCCATCAACATTTACAGCAAGGACAACCCAATCATTTTGTTTTTCCTTTGAAAAGGTTTCTATATCAAGCATTTCTTTTTTACACGGTGGGCACCAGGTTGTCCAAAAATTGATCATAACAAATTTACCTTTAAAATCGGATAACTCTACTTTATTTCCATTAAGATCTTTTAATGTAAAATTTGGAGCTTTGTCTCCAATGTTTAAACCATTCTTAGCTAGCATAACATCATTTGGTGTTGTAATAATAAGCATAGCCATTAGCAGCATAAGGAAAAATACTCGTTTAGGTGACATAACAGCCTCCTTTTATAATTAAATGAATTGTAAAAGATAACTTTATTAAGTCTTTCTTATAGATTATCCCAAATTTTTTTATTTATTATATTGAGTGCGTAAAATTATTTAATTATTATAATAATTAAATTTCCATAATGGATCAGTTAAGCAAATGCTGTTGTTACCAAGTTAGCAATGTAATTAGCATACATACTTTAACATTCTTTATTTCGAAAAAAAACAGCCCAATTAAATGAGGCCACTGACAAACTGAGGTCATTTCTAAATAATCAGCTGGCCGCATAAAAAAAAGACGACCCTCATTAAATTTTTTGAATGTAGAGTCGTCTTTTTTTATCCATTTTCTCATGAATTCCTATCTTTTTTAACTCATTAATTTCAAGATTCTTTTTAAATTCACCGTAAATATTGCCATGGCACCTTGCAATTCCATACCTAATAGACCCGAGGATTTTGCAACATTGTACCCGTGTCTGTGTTTTAATTCGCTATTTTTAGCTTCTATTTTATATCGTTCTTTCGACTTTTCTTTAAAATAGTCACTTTCTTGAAATTTTGCCTGCTCTGTATGCTCGTTTGATTTGATGCTTACAGAATATGTTTTACTTTTAGCCCCTTCCTTATAACATCCTTCCTTAAACGGACAGTGTTTACATTTTTCTATATCAAAATAGTACGTATGAACTTGATTTCTACCTTCTCCTTTTTTGCCCTGTTTTGCTTTTCTTATTGCCATATGTCCAGCCTTACAAACATACATTCCAGCATCTTTATTAAATTCAAATTCATCTTCTTTTTTACGGTATCCTTGTGTTACAGAAGGGTTTAATTTGGCTACCAATTTCATTCCATTCTTTTTTGTGAACTCGATATTTCCTTTTTCCGAATAAGCTGCATCCCCGATTACTGCCTCAACTTCCATGCCGGCTGTCATACTTTTTTCAATCAGTGTTTCTAATTGTTTTCCGTCATTCTTTTCTCCAGTTGTGACTGTTGCGGCTGTAATAATCCTTTCTTCACTCATGGCTATGTGCGTTTTGTATCCAAAAAATGAGGTATCCTCACTCTTGTGACCAACTTTAGCATCTTTATCTTCTGAAATTTGTAGATATTCGATATCGTCATTTACCGTTTCTTTTAGAAGGTTTAGTTGTTCCTTTACTTTTGGATATGGAACAAGCGTATCTTCCTTCTCAATCACCTCAATCAGTTTTTGACAATACTCCATTTCATCCTCCAAAATATCCGTTGAAGTTTTAGTGGGAAACTTATCTTTCATGCTTTCATCTATTTTATAAACAGCTTTTCTAAGCTTTTTCGAACGATCCATTAGGATTTCTTTAGGTGATTTCTGATTATAACGAGCTTTCGAATGAGTGGCATCTACGATAATAGCTTTACTTTTGATAATTCCCTTTTCAATAGCGATTTCTACGGTTTTATTAACAAGCATATCTAAAAGTTTTACGTCTTTTAAACGCAACTTTCTAAATTTGGTTAAAGAACTTGGTTCAATCACCGAATCTTCGGGTGCCATATCAAGAAAATATTTAAAAGACATATCATATTTTGAACGTTCAACAACGTCAACATCAGACAAGTCATAAATCGACTTTAATAATAAATACTTGAACATACGAATAGGATCGATGGCATTTCGACCGTTATCAAAACAATAATTTTTCTTGATTTCATCATAAACAAATGAAAAGTCAATTAAGTCATTAATTTTTCGTAACAGATTATCTTTTGGAACGACTAAATCATATAGAGCCATAAAAGGGCTAAAAAGAATCATAGACTGTTGTTTTTGAATCATAGTATCCACCCACACTGAAATTGATACTATAATTATACAATAAAAAAAGGATAGTTCCTTCAAATAATGAAGGACTATACCTTTTAGATTATGAACATTTGGAGGACTTTTTCAGTGGCCTC
>NZ_JVDT01000081.1 GCF_001076885.1 Bacillus sp. 522_BSPC | reverse complement strand
TTGGGTGTCTAGGAAAGGGCTAGCCCTTTCCTAGACACCCAAATTTCGCGCTGGCACGTCCCGGTTAGTTTGTCGGTTCATGTAGCTGCTCAAACATCTCTTCCAACTCTGCACGTGCCTGATTGAAGCCGATGTGACAGCGTGAGGCGAAACGTTGATTGTAGTCCTCGAACTGCGTCACTAAAAAACGTTCCAGTGATTCTTCGTTCGGAAACTGTTCCTTGCGCTTTGTATATTTTTTGATTTGCTTATTGAACGACTCAATTAAATTGGTCGAGTAGATGCTTCGCCAAATTGCTTTTGGAAACTGATAAAACGTCAGTAAATACGGGTTATTTAGTAAGCCTTGTGTAACTTTTTTGTACGATTTGCTCCATTTCTCGCAGAACTGCCCAAGTGCTAGCTCAGCTGCTTCGGCGTCCTTTGCCTGGTGAATCATTTTAAAATCTTCGCAGACTTCCTTGCGATCCTCTACGCGTACTTTATGCATAATATTGCGACCGACATGAACTAAACAGACTTGATATTTTGCTTTTGGAAACACAGTGAAAACAGCGTCTGCCATGCCTTTTAAGCCGTCTGATACGAATAATAAGACGTCTTCTACACCACGGTCTTTCAGCTCTTCTAGTAGCTCTTGCCAGTTGTAAGCAGACTCTGTTGGGGCAATCGTATAAGCGAGTACCTCTTTAGAGCCGTCTTCGCGAATACCAACAGCGATATAGACAGCTTCTTTGGACACCGTATCACGACGCACGGCAATATACGTCGCATCTAAATACACGCATACGTAACGATTATGCAACGAACGGTTGTTAAATGCATCGACTGTTTCTGAAACCGCTTTTGTCATATTCGAAATCGTTTGAGGCGTATAGTGATGGCCGTACATTTTTTCGATTAACTGGGCAATTTCAGCCATCGTAATGCCTTTTTTAAACAGGTGAATCACCGTATCTTCAAGCGTATCATTCGAACGCTTATACGGAGCCACGGTCTGTTGTTTGAACTCACCATTGCGATCACGTGGAATTTGAATGGCTAAATCGCCGTACTCTGTGTGAAGCGTACGCGAATAAGACCCATTGCGTGAGTTGCCTGAATTAAAGCCAATACGGTCATATTTTTCATAATCTAGAAATTCCGTTAACTCTGTCACAAGTAGCGAGTTGATCGCCATTTCCAAGTGCGAACGAAAAACCTCGGTAATATCTTGTTTTTTTACTAGTGCATCGATAATTTCTGTTGTAAACTGATTCATAGGGAAGACCTCTTTTCTAGGATTGGTTGTGGTGACTTAATTCTACCAAGAGAAGGTCTTCCTTTTTACATGGAAATTTTCATTTACACAAAATATTTTATACTCTCTCCTATAATTAAGGTTTTGCTTAGTAGATTTGAATTACCTTAAATAAAGAAGAACAGTCTTTATAGATTAGAAAATTTCAATATATTAAAATTGCTCTTTTATGGCGATTTAGGTGTTCCAACTGTTTTTAGATTAATTAGCTCAGTATTTTCTATCTGCGTAGAAGTTGATTTTTCCTGCACGACAGGATCAGGAGAACTTAATAGTCCTAGATAAAACCATCCAATAAAAAGGAGAATGGCAATAGCTCCTATTAACATGGAAATTTTTTTTACATTCACTTAAGATCCCTCCCCCTATCCAATCTTTATTGATTAGATAATCTCAAAAATATGTGCAGATATAATTGAAAAGATATGAATTTTTTATGACCATTAACAAATATAAAACTTTTGTTAATGAAAAAATTTTTATTCAACTATTTCATATTCTTAAAAATGTATAGCAACAACTAAATGATTGCTTTCAAGTAAATGAACATTATTGGAACGAGAGGTAGCCACTTAAAGTAAAAGTCTTAATTCTAGACCACTTTTAACATGCAGTTCCAGAATAAGCGTAAAAATTAAGCATATTGATATAATAGTAGTGATTGATCTTATATATTTTCTATTCTTCAAAATCCCCTTTTCAAAAAATGATTTAAAGCTTAATTTTTTATTCAAAATCAAGCTCTCTATACTTTTTTCTTTTGTATACAATTTGAATATGTTCCTTTAAAAAATAACAAAAAATTGAAAAGGATTATATATTTTCTAAATCTGAATTTGGGGCTAAATGAGAATTCCTATATCCCAGAGATAATAAGATGCTTTTTCGAAAATCATTGAACACCGTTTGACGAAATAGATTAGCATTTTTTAATGACAGTTTCTTACTAATATTCCCGACACTAGGATATATACCTTCCTTATGCAACTCCAATATCACACTTTCAATCCGAACCTTCATTTCTTCAATATTCTGATTTTTCTTTTCGCTATAATATTCTTTATACTTAAGACTAATTTTTTCACAAAGGATAGGGTGATATCTTTTTGCAGTCTTATAGGATATATCATGTTCACTTAACGTTTTATTTAAACTCTCCGGTATATCTTCAGCTAAAGCATTATTTAAAATTTCTTCAGTTTTCTTAAATCTTTTCGAATCAAAATCACGTTTATATGAAGAAAACCTACTTACTATCTTTTCGCATAATTCAGGAAAGTAATAACCTGCGAATTTTCCGGTAATTCTCAGGTCTTTACAGACTTGATTTAGGCTCCTAGGAGTATCCTTTGCTATCTCCTTTAATAAATGTTTCCTTAATTCTTCCATTGAAATCTTAGTTTCTACTTTCAATATTATATTATTATTAATTTTATTACTTGATTTATTCGACAGATTAATAAGATCAAAAATGGTATAATTGAGTTTACTGCAGATTGTGAGTAGCGAAGCTGGGTTTGGTATATGTTTATTCTTTATCCAATCTATTAAAGTAATATATCTTACATCTAAAAAGCCCGCAAAGTCTAATAAGTATTCAAACCCTAAATCATCCTTTATTTTAGGAAGAATTAAACTCATAAAATTTCTACTTGGGAATGATGTTAACTTGGGTCCTTGCTCCATTAGTTGCTTATAATTTTTAATTACAAAATGCTCATCATTAGTCAATGGGTCATTGGAAATAGAATCTCCATCTTCACCTAACCACCCTGAACAATATTGACAATATCCAACAATTAAATTTCGATGCACAAATCCCAGTTTTTTATTACAGTTTGGACATTCTTCCTTAATCCTTGTACTATGTATTTCACACTTGTTGATACTAGGTACTAACCAAATTAATGGCTCATATATTTCTCTTGATTCCTTCTTTAGATAGTTTAAACACAGTGGACACCATCTTCTATTTTTAGACACAATATTATTAGAAAGAATACCCTTCCAATTTTTAAACGTCATATGTTCTATGTCGTTCCGTCCGGTTAACTTTTCAAGCACTTTAATAAACTCAATATTTATTGTACTTATACCATTTATAAGATTATATCTATTAGGTGCCAAATTTTTAGCAAACGCATCAGCTAAATAAGGTAAACCTATATAAGATCCAATGAGTTCATTTAAAAGAGTAGTAACTCTGACATTATGACTTTTTGCTATTCTACAAATATAACTAGTTAAACTCTCAATATACGGAGTCCCGATGCTTATCGGTTCTATATTATTATACAATACTGTTCTTGATGATAAAAAATCACCTAATGGATTTTCACTTTTTCTTAAACTTTCTATTAGAGAATTCATTACTCTTGTCCCCCAAAATCAATGCTTTTAAATAAATTAAGTTTTTAACAACTTAATCATTTTCTTCTATTTGAAAAAGATATTAATAATTGAGTGAAAAAACATGATATTCACTCAATTATTATATATATATATTCATTTTTCACCTATAGAGTTTTCTTTCGCTATTTCGCTAAAATCGGATTCATCTTCCCTTACTGTCCCAACTTGATCCCTATGCGGATTACGTTGACCTGGCTTTGAACGTTTATGCTTACCTTTGTCAGTACTCTTATCATCTTCCTTCTTTTGAGAACCACTCTTTTTAACAGATCCATACAAGATTTCCTGCAACTCTATCCTATCTTCCTCTTTTTCTATGAAATCACTTTCACCTTTAATAGCTTCTCTAGCTAAAGTAAGAATCTTCTTTTGATTTAATGAATTTCTCTCTAAATGTTCGATTGTTATTGTTTTATCACTTGAACTCAATGCGTCTGATAGCGCCCTTTCTAACCACTGTTTAAGAAGTCCTATACAGCCAATACTAAAGTTATACAAATATTGAGTATGATCAAGAAAATTCGGCTCTTCTTCTACAGGAATAACCTTCTGCAGAGTATACACTACACTCTTAAAGAATTTTGCATCTTCTCTATTTCTTACATCGTATCGAGGGAAATGTACCTCCTTAACACGACTGGTTAATTGCCCATCCAAATTAATAACCTGATTTAAATCATAAGTCCCAAACATGACAAACTTTGAGCTAGTCATATTCGAAAGAGATTTAATAGAATTAAATTGTACGTTGAGTGCTTCACTACCTCCTCCAACTTTAAAAAAATGTTGTGCCTCATCGATCAAGAAAGCCCTAGTTTTTCTATTACGAAACGCAGATTCTATAGATATCCTTAATTCTGGCGCAGTATCTTTCCTAAAGGGCTTTAAATACTTCTTTGGTTCTTTTCTTATAATTTCATTTTCAATGTCAATCTTTTCATCTATTAACGGATCTTTTAATGCAGTTAGCACTCGAAAATAAAAATCCTTCCAATTAAACCTTGATAAATCTGGATTTGGTAACTCCATCCCTGAAATAGGAATTATTCCTGGATTTAATCTTATTTCTTCCTCCATATTTTTAAGATATTCAAAAATAAGTTCCCCAACCAATCTAGATTTTCCAATTCTAGATGGACCAATAACCATTATGATATTGTAATCACTAGAATTTATCTCTTTTATAACTTCATCCTTTACTTTAGTAAACTTTGGATGTTGTATAGTGTATTCCTTAAAGAATTTTACCCTCTCTTCCTTTGATTTTTTCAATAAATCTACATCAAACATTCTCGCTGTTTCATGCAATTAATTATCCCTCCCCAAAAACACTAAATCCATATCATCATCAAAAAAATTAACATCAGTTTTATCCGGCCTTTTGTTAAGCATATCATCGTTCTTCCCAGTTCCTTCTATCAATGTTAATTGGACCGCATCAATGCTTTTACCCTGCTTTTCCAATAATAAACGGTTTTCTATTTCTTCAGATTCAAGAATAAATTCCGCAATCATTTTCGCTGTAATTGAACTGTTTTTTTCAAATTCTTTTCTCTTGTGACGAAGCTCCTCTGTAATCAGTTTTATCTGTTTTTCTGTCTTTCCATTTACAATGGAATAATACTCAGAATAGCATTTTTCCCATCGTTTATTTACATAAGCGTATGCAACACCTATATTAAATGGATCGTAACGAACTTCTACCATACTATTTTCAATCTCTCTATTACGAAACTTGTCATTCGAGTAATAATAGTAGTTCAATTTAATACCTTTGCCCGGATGAACCTTACGGTGTCTTGGTTTAGGAGATGGTAATGTTAGAATGATAAACTCTTCATTGTAAGGTATAAGTCTAGTAAATCGTTTGCCTGTTGATGCTATTGAATGATTAAATGCATCCTTAGGAGTCATAAAATGTGCTGGATGTTCACGGATATCATAAACTTCGTCTATCCAATTTTCTAACCTTTCTGTCAATAGTTCCAAGTTCCAAACTGCATGATTCTTAGGATTCACCTGTTTAGTTACTTGACGTACATTTTTCATCACCTGAGTATTTCCAAGTAGATTATGGATTAACAGTTTATTTGCGATACCAAATAGACGCTCGACTACGCTACCAAACCTAGCCTTTGCAGCGGGTCTGGTTTTCTTTTCAACTTCATACATTGCAAGTAGTGACTCAAAATAAATGCTGTGAAAATCTCTCCCTCCATCCACGACCAAAGTTTGAGGAAGCCGATTATATTTTCTAACACATTCTCTTATAATCATCATGTTTGAGCTAATACACGGGGAATCAAATGTTAAATAAAAAGCTAAAATTCTCCTTGAAAAAGCATCTGTTAAAAATGTGCACCATGGTTTTTTTGATTTCCCATTTCCAATATCTAATTCAATATCTAGTAGAGTATGATCAATATGAGCGATTTCAAAAGCTCTATCTCCATGTTTTGGTGTGGTGTACTCTAGTGACCAATAAAATTCCTCGTATTTATAGGCGGCACGATCACCTTCTCTACTTTTTGTTAACTCAAAAATACTCCGTTTCCTTATTGCTTCACAAAAGGTTTGGTATGACGCTGGAGGAACTTTGTTGTTTTCACAAAGAGTTTGATATTCTCCATGAACAACTTTTGCAGTTTTTATTTTTATTGATTCATAGCTTTCATTTATAACCTCTTCCATTAACTCAATTGATTTTGTTGGAATTTTTCTATTACGGTTACCTTTGTTTTTATCATTTGGTAATAGTCCAAGGTATCCGTTCCCATATAAATCTTCGGCATCCCTATATGCCTTTATCCAATTTCTTATTGTTCTATCCGTTTCTTTTATTGGTCCTATTTCATCTCCTTGCAAAATCTTTTTAACAATCGAGTATTTTCTGTTTGCTATTTTCAAGTCTGCCTCAGCAGCAGTAGTAATCAATTCTTTGACTTTTTCATCATCTATGTCATCATCTGAATTCAAACCTGTAATATAACCTTCTGAAACATATCTTTCAAACGTTTCTATGGGGACTTCATTATAATCACCAGAATCTGATACCAAAAATAGGTTTTTTATATCATGATTAAGGATTTTCCACTGTATTTCTCCCCACAATATCTTTGAGCCATTTGTGATTTTAACCACGCTTACTTCCTTCTTCTCTCTAGAAGATTCCCAAAGATTTATAAAGCTCCTATTTTGCTCCTTGGTACAATAAATCTTAACAGAACTAGGCTCTACCAATAACGATGTGAAAAGGTCAACGTATAAAATATCTTGAGCAATTAAGATGTTAATATCATCTAAAGTAAAATCTTCACCTGAAGAATCGATCAACTTTTTCAAAGTTATTCCTGGAGAAGCCATTATGTTATTCTTTACAGAAGAAATAACTTCTTCATTTGGTTTTTCGCTCCCTAAATAATCTTTTAAGTAAATTAGATTTCTTTGTAAGGTCCAATTAATATCTTTTGATGAGCCTACTTTAAACTCAATTCCAAGTGATTTACAATATTCCTCTCCTGGTAAATAACGCCAATTACTCTCCTCATCCAAATAATACTTTGCATTTTTCTTTTGTGATAGCTTAATCAATTCATCTTCTGTTTTCCACTCAATCCAATATGCTCTGTCTTTCTCAATTACAAAAAAGTCAGGTGTTTTCCAACCTACTTTGTTTAATTTAATTGAAGGAGGTTGATCATAGAATTCCAATACATTATCATCAAACTCCATCATGTATATTGCAGCCAGCTCAACTTTTGAGCTCTCAAATTGAATGGTTACACCCATTTTTTTACTAGTGAACTCTCCAGGAACATTCCGAGCCCCTCCACCAACAAGGCGTGATGGATCAGATAATCTGATTATTTTTATTTGTTCTATTGCTTCTTCAGACAAATTAAGTTCTTTAGACCATTCGTGAAACTCATTGGAATTCATCACCAATATCTTCACACTCCCCTAAATTACGTTCAAATAGTAAACCTTGTTTACCTAATAAACCCTTCCAGTGAGATTGTAACTCTCTTTCTTTGAGTACACCTGGTTTATTCATAACAAATTCTATCTTCCTCCTACTTGGATAAATTCCCTGCATATATAGGTTTGTGAAAGTAGCTTCAACCTGAATTTTTAAACATAGTATTCTTTGAAGCTTTCTTTCTTCAAGGTATTGCTTATAATGATTTGAGATTTGAACGCAAAGATGGCGAAATTTTCTATAAAGTGTTCTTTTATTTATGCCTACTTTTTTAGCAGCTGCTTCCATTGATATATTTTCCTTATTTTGGATAACTTTTTCTAACTCCTTCTCAACAATGTAATAGTCAACTCTTTTAGGTTTTGATGAAGTATTTATAATTCTTTTCCTTTGTTTAACTATATGAAAATTTTGAATGTTGGTAGTAAGTAATAATTGTTCTATTTCTATATTTAACCTCTGGCATATGTATAATTGATTTTCTAAGGTTGGTTTAACCTTGCCTTTAATCCATCCTACTACCGAACTTCTTGCAAAATTTAATTGTTTACTAAATTCGTTAATACTTCCATCGAATACTTTTTCACAAATAAGATTAAGATTCTTAACAAGAAGTGAGTTCTCGCCTGTATTTATTTTTCCATCATAATTTAACAATGAACAAACATTATCAATTACAAAACCTTGCCAATCCTTATTTTCTTGGCCATATTTCTCTTTTGTTGCACCATCATCTAATTGTCGAAGACAGTGTTGGCAAATACCAACTAACGATTGCCTCCTTAGAATATCCTGTTGCTTAAAGCAAGTTGGACATTTATTTATTAGAAAACATGAATGAATATGGCACATATGGACTAAGTCTATGGACCATATTAAAGGATAATAAACTGTTTTATTATTTTCTTTCCATTCTTTGATACAAAAAGGACACCAAGCTAAGGATTTCTTTAACAGCTCCCTTAAAGGAAATACGTTTTTCCATCTTATTAATGTCAATTTATGTATATCGTCCCTAACTGTTAATTTTTCGATTGCCTTTACCACACTCAAGGAATTTTCCATGTATCCGTTTATCGTTTTCGCACCTTCATAAAATCGATTACCTCCAAAATCACGACTTCTATGAAGATAGTCCTTATCCATACTCGGGATTAGTAATTTATTTACCAAATGACCAACGGATGTATTATGCTCAAACGCAACTCTAGCTAAATAGCTTGTTAAACTTTCAACAAATTCGGAACCAGTACCGATTGGCTCTATATTATATAAAACACTTCTAGGGGTTATAAATAAATGTTCATACATAAGGACCACCTCTATTTAGAGGTAGTATCTCGCTAAGATGGAAAAGTATTCCTCCCCCATTTAATTAAAAAAGCACACATTTGTCCGTAGGGTTGGGAAATGTGCGCTTATCATTAGAAAGGTAATATTCATAATTATTTTAATATTATGTTAAATATGAAAATTAATCAAGGATTTTATGAATTTAATAGACAAAATTCCTTATACTAAGCGTACTTAGCTAATAAAGATTGTTATGCTTTTATATCTTAAATAAAGCATAAAATTTCCTAAAACAAAATAAAGCATAAGCTTTCCAAACGGAAAACTTATGCTTTACGTCACATATAGACAAAATAAAAACCACCAAATATGTATTTGGTGGAGACGGTGGGACGTGCAATTCCATGCTTTCGTCATGGCACTGACTATATCTTGAACCTGTAATATTTAGTTTGGTCCTCTGGCGTCTTATACGAAATATAAATTTACTTTAAAGTAGCATTCCGTATCCTAGTGCTACCAAATTCTTGGCAGCCTATAAGTCGATACACGGCTGTTGAATTACTTCACATACCGCTCGGCATTGCCTTATCACAGTTAATGTGACTTAGGTTTCACCGATAAAGCCAGATTTTCACTTATATGTTACCATACAAGGCGACTAAAATTAATCGAACCCACGTCCAGAAACATCGGCACTTAAGCTTCTACGAGTGTAGTCAACATATTCGCATTTCGCTTATTCTTCTGCCTGTTGACAGGCGTCCGGTAAGCTAGTCTGGTTGTTCTCTTCCTTCTTCCTCAGACGGTGGAATCCGGCGTAGCCCACTCAGTTTGAGTCCCTGACCCTACCACATGGGCGATGGAGGGAGGAACCGCTAAGCGCTATTAAGCAGCTAAAGCGAAGTTGTTTTGTTGTTTGCCAGTTATAGGCTTTGACGTTTTAACGAGGCCGATCCCCTCGACTCGCAACCTAAGCTCGAACTATCCCTGTCGAATCCGTAGCGTCCCCATTATTAGGATAAAATCAAGCAATTGTTACATTACATGATTCCCGCTTTAATAGAAAAGCGTAACGTTTCGGAAGCTCTGAAATAGGAGCTTAAATTTATGTTGTCATATCGACATAAATTATTATAACATAACTATAGCGTATTTCAATTGTAAAGTTTTGGATTACATTTTTTGCCTTTCACGTAAAGCACGTTCGATGCTACGATTTGCTTCTTTACGTTTTAAGGTTTCACGCTTATCATAGTTCTTTTTACCCTTACCTAGACCAATCAAAACCTTTGCATAACCATTTTTAAAATAAATCTTTAGTGGGACTAAAGCATAACCTACTTCTTTTGTCTCCCCAATTAATTTATTGATTTGTTTTCGATGTAATAAAAGTTTTCTTGTTCTTAAAGGGTCATGATTGTATCGGTTTCCTTGCTCATAGGGACTAATATGCATTCCGAGCAGGAATACTTCTCCATTAATAATGCGTGCATATGATTCCTTTAAGTTTACTCTTCCAGCACGAATTGCTTTGATTTCAGTTCCTTGAAGAACAATCCCTGCCTCGTAAGTCTCCTCAATAAAGTAATCATGATTTGCTTTTTTATTCTGTGCAACTAATTTCCCTTCACCTTTTGGCATGCCTCTTCCCCCTACTCTGCCAATAATTTTATCAAAAGAATGTCTATTATACAAACATCCCCTGCACGTGGTTTCCTTTTTCAGATAGAAACCACATGCCATTTAATGCTTAGCAAATTTTTAGTTAACGTCTCTTTTTCTTTCGCTTTGCTTTTGGTGCATTTTCGAAGTGTTTTCGATCATTCTTTCCTTTACGGCGAGATTCTCCAGGTTTTCCTTTTCTATCCGTATCTCTATCTGATTTACCTTTACGTGGTACACGAGACACACTGCCAGTAGAGAATACCTTGCCATCTTTCTTTGGATCTCTGCGGCGTGTTCCCTTCATGCCGACAATTTCAAAGTCAATTGCGCGTTCATCTTTATTTACATTTACAACACGCACCGTAATTTCGTCTCCAATACGGAAGACCTTTCCTGTTCTTTCGCCAATCATGGCAAAATGACGTTCATCATAACGATAGTAGTCATCGGTCATATAACTGACATGGACAAGTCCTTCGATTGTATTTGTAAGCTCTACAAACATTCCAAAATTCGTAACGGAGCTAATAATACCATCATATTCTTCGCCGATTTTATCAAGCATGTACTCTGATTTCTTCAACTCATCTGTTTCACGCTCAGCTTCTACTGATCTTCTTTCCATACTAGAAGAGTGCTCTGCTATTTCTGTTAAGCGGCTATTCCATTTTTCTTGTGTCGCTGAACTGATATCCCCTTCAATTAAATACGTCCGAATCAATCGATGGACGATTAAATCTGGATAACGTCTAATAGGTGAAGTAAAATGCGTATAGAATTCAGTTGATAAACCAAAATGTCCTAAGCTTTCAGGGTAGTATTTCGCTTGTTGCATCGATCGCAGCATTACCGTTGAAATAACCATTTCTTCCGGCGTTCCTTGAACTGCTTCGATAATTTCCTGTAATGCTCTAGGATGGACAGAATTTGCTGTTCCCTTAACAATATAGCCAAAGTTTGTAATAAACTCGAAGAATCTTCTTAGCTTTTCTTCTTTTGGATCTTCGTGAATACGATAGATAAACGGTACCTGCATCCAATGGAAATGTTCCGCAACCGTTTCATTGGCCACAAGCATAAATTCTTCAATTAATTTTTCTGCAACAGATCGTTCTCTTAAAATGACATCCTGTGGCTTTCCATCTTCATCTACGATTACTTTGGATTCTTTAAAATCAAAATCAATGGCACCACGAGTCATCCGTTTTTTGCGAAGGATGGCTGCTAGCTCTTCCATTCGTTCAAACATCGGTACAAGACCTTCATATTTAGCTCTCAATGCTTCATCTTTTTCGTGTAAGATCGAATTCACATCTGCATAGGTCATGCGCTCTGTGGTCTTAATGACGCTTTGGAAAATTTCATGCTTCACTACTTCCCCCTCTGGTGAGATTTCCATCTCACAGGAAAGAGTCAAACGATCTACTTTTGGATTTAAGGAACATATTCCATTTGATAAGCGATGTGGAATCATTGGAATCACACGGTCTACTAAATAAACACTCGTTCCCCTTTCCTCTGCTTCTACATCAATCGGAGAATTTTCTGTTACATAATAAGAAACATCCGCAATATGAACTCCTAGTTTATAATGACCATTTTCTAAAATTGTAACAGTAACCGCATCATCCAAATCTTTTGCGTCTGCGCCATCAATGGTGACAATTGTTTCATTACGCAAATCTCGTCTATTGGCAATTTCCTTTTCATCTATCGTATCTGGAGCACTATTCGCTTGATCTAGTACATTTTCCGGGAAAGCTAGTGGTAATCCATGCTTATGTATTACCGATAAAATATCCACACCTGGGTCATTCTTATGCCCTAGTATTTTGATAACTTCTCCTTCTGCATTCTTTCTGCCTTCTGGATAGGAAGTTAGTTTAACAACTACCTTATGCCCTTCGATAGCTCCTTTTGTACTGCCTTTAGGGATAAAAATATCCGTTGCGATTTTTTTATCATCAGGTATTACAAAGCCAAAATGCTTGCTTTCCGAATATGTACCAACAATTTGCTGTACGCCTCTTTCAATAATTCGGACGATTGTCCCTTCTCTTCTTTGACCAGAACTCTCAGAAGTGACACGAGCTAACACAATATCTCCGTTTAACGCTGTTTTTACTTCATTTGGAGGGATAAAGATATCATCCATCCCTTGTTCTTCTGGAATAACAAATGCAAACCCTTTTGCATGTCCTGCTAGTTTCCCTCGAATAAGGTTCATTTTTTCCGGTAAACCGTAACGATTGCTTCTTGTACGAACGACTAGCCCCTTTTCCTCCATCTGTACAAGTGCCTTTACAAAATCTTTGAAGTGAGAAGAATCCTCTATTCCAAAAGCCTCTTCTAATTCTTGCACCGTTAATGGTTTGTAGGCTTCATCTTTCATATAGGTTAATAACTTCTCGACATTTTCCTTAATTATATCTTCCAAACAAAAAACCTCCTTTGCTTCTCATTCTTTCCAATCTAGTTTTTCTAAAAACTGATAGAAATCTTCAAATACCTGTTCTTTCTCTTTATCATGTGTAATAACATGACTTGAGTTTTCATACCATTTTATGTCTTTGTAAATCGATTCCACTTCTTCATAAATAATATTAGCACTATTTATATCAATCATTTGATCATGTCTGGCCTGTATAACAAATACGGGTGAATAAATAAGGTCAATAGAGTCTCTTACTTCTTTTATAAGATTTTGTAATTCCTTCAGTGTATTCATCGGCTTAAATTGACCCATTTCCTGTTCGATGACTTCTTCTGATTTTTTCTCGCGTTGCTTATAATTGCGAGCGTATTCAAGCACTCCTTCATACATTACTTCTTCACTCTTGATATACATCGGAGCACACATGGTTACGATACCCTTTACAGGTACAGTGTAACCTAATTTAAGGGAAAATACCCCTCCTAAGGATAGTCCGCCAACGGCAATTTCTTCATATCCCATATCCTTTAAATGCTGGTATGCTTCCGTAACATCTTTCCACCAATCTTTCGGTCCAGACTCGACTAATTCTTCTGGCGGAACACCATGACCTTTATATAAAGGAACATAGCATGTATACCCCTTTGTATTTAAATATCTACCTAGCAAACGCACATCAGATGTATTACCTGTAAATCCATGCAATAACAGCACAGCACGTTTATTATCTCCTTTAAATGTTAATGGCTTCTGTTCTACTATTTTCATTAGATAGCGCTCCTTTATCTTATTATTTTCTCCTTCATCCTTATCTATAATTAAAATTACTATGTTAATTAGAAAAAGAACTATCTTTTATTGTAGTAAAAAAGAAATGGAAGAATCCAGTAATATGATTTTTCTTTAGTAAGGTCGTTCCTTCTTTAAATCAACACTTATGTATGATTGTATTCCGAAAAAAAACCTGACCTTTCATGGAGGCCACTGAAAAAGTCCTCCAAATGTTCATAATCTAAAAGGTATAGTCCTTCATTATTTGAAGGAACTATCCTTTTTTTATTGTATAATTATAGTATCAATTTCAGTGTGGGTGGATACTATGATTCAAAAACAACAGTCTATGATTCTTTTTAGCCCTTTTATGGCTCTATATGATTTAGTCGTTCCAAAAGATAATCTGTTACGAAAAATTAATGACTTAATTGACTTTTCATTTGTTTATGATGAAATCAAGAAAAATTATTGTTTTGATAACGGTCGAAATGCCATCGATCCTATTCGTATGTTCAAGTATTTATTATTAAAGTCGATTTATGACTTGTCTGATGTTGACGTTGTTGAACGTTCAAAATATGATATGTCTTTTAAATATTTTCTTGATATGGCACCCGAAGATTCGGTGATTGAACCAAGTTCTTTAACCAAATTTAGAAAGTTGCGTTTAAAAGACGTAAAACTTTTAGATATGCTTGTTAATAAAACCGTAGAAATCGCTATTGAAAAGGGAATTATCAAAAGTAAAGCTATTATCGTAGATGCCACTCATTCGAAAGCTCGTTATAATCAGAAATCACCTAAAGAAATCCTAATGGATCGTTCGAAAAAGCTTAGAAAAGCTGTTTATAAAATAGATGAAAGCATGAAAGATAAGTTTCCCACTAAAACTTCAACGGATATTTTGGAGGATGAAATGGAGTATTGTCAAAAACTGATTGAGGTGATTGAGAAGGAAGATACGCTTGTTCCATATCCAAAAGTAAAGGAACAACTAAACCTTCTAAAAGAAACGGTAAATGACGATATCGAATATCTACAAATTTCAGAAGATAAAGATGCTAAAGTTGGTCACAAGAGTGAGGATACCTCATTTTTTGGATACAAAACGCACATAGCCATGAGTGAAGAAAGGATTATTACAGCCGCAACAGTCACAACTGGAGAAAAGAATGACGGAAAACAATTAGAAACACTGATTGAAAAAAGTATGACAGCCGGCATGGAAGTTGAGGCAGTAATCGGGGATGCAGCTTATTCGGAAAAAGGAAATATCGAGTTCACAAAAAAGAATGGAATGAAATTGGTAGCCAAATTAAACCCTTCTGTAACACAAGGATACCGTAAAAAAGAAGATGAATTTGAATTTAATAAAGATGCTGGAATGTATGTTTGTAAGGCTGGACATATGGCAATAAGAAAAGCAAAACAGGGCAAAAAAGGAGAAGGTAGAAATCAAGTTCATACGTACTATTTTGATATAGAAAAATGTAAACACTGTCCGTTTAAGGAAGGATGTTATAAGGAAGGGGCTAAAAGTAAAACATATTCTGTAA
Source organism: Bacillus sp. 522_BSPC (assembly GCF_001076885.1). Classification (GTDB taxonomy): domain Bacteria; phylum Bacillota; class Bacilli; order Bacillales; family Cytobacillaceae; genus Niallia; species Niallia hominis. The sequence goes on along the minus strand of NZ_JVDT01000081.1, from coordinate 304 downwards.
GCATCAAATCAAACGAGCATACAGAGCAGGCAAAATTTCAAGAAAGTGACTATTTTAAAGAAAAGTCGAAAGAACGATATAAAATAGAAGCTAAAAATAGCGAATTAAAACACAGACACGGGTACAATGTTGCAAAATCCTCGGGTCTATTAGGTATGGAATTGCAAGGTGCCATGGCAATATTTACGGTGAATTTAAAAAGAATCTTGAAATTAATGAGTTAAAAAAGATAGGAATTCATGAGAAAATGGATAAAAAAAGACGACTCTACATTCAAAAAATTTAATGAGGGTCGTCTTTTTTT
>NZ_JVDT01000080.1:279-381 GCF_001076885.1 Bacillus sp. 522_BSPC | reverse complement strand
AGACGCACGATGCGCCGGGGAGGAAGCTGAGCCTCCTCGCATGCTAGGGCACTGAAAAACTGCAATATAATCATAATTGTTGGTGGCCGACTTTTAAATTCG
>NZ_JVDT01000080.1:0-262 GCF_001076885.1 Bacillus sp. 522_BSPC | reverse complement strand
CCGAGGCGACAGCTCGCTTTCCATGGGGCGAGCGCCGAGCCGCTTCGTCACTGCGTTCCTGCAGGGTCTCGGACTTTCTCGCAACTCCCATAGGAGTCGAGCTGTCGCCTCTCCAAACCAACTTTATATTCGCTTTCAAATAAATAAATACTTATTTAATTTGGAGAAACTATACTTTTTCAGTGCCCTCCTCGCATGCGCTGCGGGTTCTAAAGCGTCTCTATTTCCCGCAGGAGTCGAGCGTCTTCCGCTCCATTACACT
>NZ_JVDT01000079.1 GCF_001076885.1 Bacillus sp. 522_BSPC | reverse complement strand
AGTATATGCTTGAAGGAAGCTGTAGTATCCAGAACGAGAAACCTTTAAAAGATCGCAAAAATACTTGGTCATACGCTTAAATCCACCTTGTTTAATGGTCTCAGAAATTAATGGATATACTCTACTTGGTTCTAGGTTTTTTGTTTCGTTTAGCAGCCTCCTTTCTGTCACTTCTAGCTTTTTTAATAACTCTACCTGTCCCTCCAATAGCTTAATTCTAGCTTCTTGCCTTTCAATCACTTCAGACGGCGTAAGTTCTCGCTTTAATGGTCTACCAGAACCGGCCTTTCTTGAGTCTGTAAGTCCGATTAGCCCATCCTTTTCATAGGCTTTCTTCCACCTGTATGCGGATTGTTCCATTCGCTTCATTCCTATCACGTCCACATCAAAGCCGTTTTCCATGAAGATTTGTCGAGGAAGTTTTCCACCTAGATACTCATC
>NZ_JVDT01000078.1 GCF_001076885.1 Bacillus sp. 522_BSPC | reverse complement strand
GAGAGTATAAAATATTTTGTGTAAATGAAAATTTCCATGTAAAAAGGAAGACCTTCTCTTGGTAGAATTAAGTCACCACAACCAATCCTAGAAAAGAGGTCTTCCCTATGAATCAGTTTACAACAGAAATTATCGATGCACTAGTAAAAAAACAAGATATTACCGAGGTTTTTCGTTCGCACTTGGAAATGGCGATCAACTCGCTACTTGTGACAGAGTTAACGGAATTTCTAGATTATGAAAAATATGACCGTATTGGCTTTAATTCAGGCAACTCACGCAATGGGTCTTATTCGCGTACGCTTCACACAGAGTACGGCGATTTAGCCATTCAAATTCCACGTGATCGCAATGGTGAGTTCAAACAACAGACCGTGGCTCCGTATAAGCGTTCGAATGATACGCTTGAAGATACGGTGATTCACCTGTTTAAAAAAGGCATTACGATGGCTGAAATTGCCCAGTTAATCGAAAAAATGTACGGCCATCACTATACGCCTCAAACGATTTCGAATATGACAAAAGCGGTTTCAGAAACAGTCGATGCATTTAACAACCGTTCGTTGCATAATCGTTACGTATGCGTGTATTTAGATGCGACGTATATTGCCGTGCGTCGTGATACGGTGTCCAAAGAAGCTGTCTATATCGCTGTTGGTATTCGCGAAGACGGCTCTAAAGAGGTACTCGCTTATACGATTGCCCCAACAGAGTCTGCTTACAACTGGCAAGAGCTACTAGAAGAGCTGAAAGACCGTGGTGTAGAAGACGTCTTATTATTCGTATCAGACGGCTTAAAAGGCATGGCAGACGCTGTTTTCACTGTGTTTCCAAAAGCAAAATATCAAGTCTGTTTAGTTCATGTCGGTCGCAATATTATGCATAAAGTACGCGTAGAGGATCGCAAGGAAGTCTGCGAAGATTTTAAAATGATTCACCAGGCAAAGGACGCCGAAGCAGCTGAGCTAGCACTTGGGCAGTTCTGCGAGAAATGGAGCAAATCGTACAAAAAAGTTACACAAGGCTTACTAAATAACCCGTATTTACTGACGTTTTATCAGTTTCCAAAAGCAATTTGGCGAAGCATCTACTCGACCAATTTAATTGAGTCGTTCAATAAGCAAATCAAAAAATATACAAAGCGCAAGGAACAGTTTCCGAACGAAGAATCACTGGAACGTTTTTTAGTGACGCAGTTCGAGGACTACAATCAACGTTTCGCCTCACGCTGTCACATCGGCTTCAATCAGGCACGTGCAGAGTTGGAAGAGATGTTTGAGCAGCTACATGAACCGACAAACTAACCGGGACGTGCCAGCGCGAAATTTGGGTGTCTAGGAAAGGGCTAGCCCTTTCCTAGACACCCAAATCAACACTTCGAACAAATCTATTTGAATACGAAGGTGATCATCTACCTTGAGAAGTTGAAAAGTCATTTACACAAAAATATTGACAGTACCACTGTATATTATGGCGTATTTTTTATATAAAAATAGTATCTTGTTTTAAAAGGATTACTGAATAAACCCAAAATAAACTAAATTTTCTATTTAACATTTTTTTATCCTTACTCCTCGATTTTGGCTCCCTTTTTCAGTGACAAGTGCTCGGATTTCCGTTAGAGTGGTTCAATCTAGACGAAATTCCCAAAAGTGGTAATTTAAATGAATTTGTTTAAACCTTCAGAAAAATTTCAGTTACTCATAATTTCTGCAAAAATAAATAGTAAACTAGCATTTAATGATTGATTTTTGGATAATAGGAATTTAAATCATTAATATATCTAACGAACAAAAGGGTCATTGGAATTTTAGGGATAGGGGGATAATAAATGTATGAGTTCTTTAGTCAAATCAGTTATGTACTTAGCCAACCATTCTATAATTTGATAAGCAGTACGGAAGGGATTCCGATTTTATTTGCCTTAGTTTTAGGACTTGTTGGAGCCTTAACACCTTGTCAATTCACAGGAAACTTAGGAGCTATTACGTTATATGGAAATAAATCTATACAGAAACGAATGGCTTGGAGTGAAATTCTTTTTTTTATACTTGGAAAAGTTGTAGTCTTTACCACTCTTGGGATAATCATATGGGTGTTAGGAAATGAAGTAAAATCTATTCTTGCTCTCTATTTTCCGTGGTTTAGAAAAATAGTTGGACCGATATTAATACTAATTGGCCTTTTTATGCTTGGCATTATTAAATTCTATAAATCTATTACCTTAGGAAGTATCCCAGAAAGATTAATGAAAAGTGGAAAAATAGGCGCCTTTTTAATGGGAGTTAGTTTTACACTTGGGTTCTGTCCAACCATGTTTGTATTGTTTTTTATTACCTTAATGCCAATGTCCTTATCTGTTTCTTACGGGATTGTTCTTCCAGGCGTTTTTGCCTTGGGTACTTCTTTACCTTTAATACTTGCTGCATTTTTTATTTGGTATTTTGAATTAAGTGGAAAATTAATGAAGAAAGGAAGAAAAATAGGATTAATAGTTCAAAGGTTTGCGGGAGTGATAATGTTGGTTTTGGGTATTTTTGATACGATAACTTATTGGGGTTCCTAATGAAGAAACGATGAAGTCTATGGGAAAATCGATTTATCGGTTCATCCCATAGACTTGAATAGAAAGGGAATCATTTATTTTTCGGAAAACCTTTTGCTTGTTCTTAAGTGATTCATTCAAGTAATAACTGCCTATAGAAGTTTATTTATAAGGATGCTACCAATTTAACAAATTAAAAGTAAATACTGAACACAAAACACTAATTTTGTTATTATGCTACTGTTATACCCTATGATATTATCAAAAGCCCCACCATGCCATTTTCCTTATGACCGGGAAGAGTACAGTAAAATTCATAAGTTCCTTGTTCTAGAGGGGTAAAGGTTAATTTTGTTTGTTTTTTGGCAGGTGCATGCAAATGAAGGTTAGTATTATTGTTCATATGGTTCCGATGGTTTATTGATTCCTTTCCAGAAAATAAAATATCCTTAATTTCAATATCATGCTCGATATTATCTTCATTTTTAAGGATAAGTGATACCTTTTCCCCTTTCTTTAGGGTCACTTCTGATGGGTTATATGAAAACTGGGAGGGTAATACCTTAATAGTCCATTCAAGTGATGTATTTTCCTTTTTTACCAAATCACTTTTATTGTTTAAATGGTGAATTTGTTGTTGAGATGAATTAGATTTAGATAACATTTGTTTATCTAATTGACTTCCAATAAGTAAGTAAGATGATAAGAAAAACAAGATAAAAAGTGGTTTGAAAATCCATTTTTTGGTTTGGATTTTTTCTCCTTTATTAGAGGAACCTGATAAAATAGGAAATAAAAACAGACTACTAACAGTAAGGGCCAGAAGTAGGTTTACCATAATAATTGATTGATCATAGGTAATCATCTCCCCAAGCATGGCTCCCATCATACCACCCATTAGTCCACCCATAGAACCTTCAAGTGAAGGAAGGATTCCAAATATCCCCCCTAAAGCAGCTCCTACAAAAATGCCTATTAAAACAGAGTAAAGTGTGGAATGAAAAAGGTTCCCTTGAAATAGTGATCCGAAAAAGACCCCAACGGTTAATCCTATACTCGTACCAATTGCCATAGAGAGTATCATACTTGACATCCCTCTTAATCTACTTCTAAAGAAAAGAGACATTGCTATAGCTGTTATGAAAATAAGGCAAAGAGTTAACATGACAAAGTAATGAAAGAAATTCAATTATTTCGCCTCCTTTTTACATGCTATATAATATGTTTATTTGTGATTGGACATGCCAATAAGTTGGGAAAGAAAGGAATCAGGTACACTTTAAAATTGCTCACCCTTATCGATGTTTACAACTTTATTTTCTGAATGAAGGATGTACTCTATTAAAATAATAGGATTTTACTAGTCTTTCTGTTCTTTTCTTTTCATAAAATAGAAGACATTCAAATTTAAGAGGTGTAATAATATGAGAGAAAAGAGTAAGGAAGATTACCTTTTTTATTCAACTTCATTCGATCGTTATGATTCTATTTATATCAATATTTGGTATAGTGTTCACTGTAAACTTTTTGGATTTTAAGCACAAATTCACTTCAACTTTCATTCATTCTACAAGTGAAGGAATTTCTTCTGATTTTTTTCTCTCATTGATGGCGGGTGAAATTGGACAACTTAAGGCTATGACAGATAAAGAGAATAGCTGGCAAATTTCTATCCCAAAAATTCTATTTACTACAATGACGAATATATGACCAGACGATATTCAAACGTTTTTAGGTCGAGAACTACCTGGATTTTCCTCTTATCATACAGAAATAGCAGTGGCAGGAAATGGAACCAATTTAACTAATATACCTGTTGAGTCTGCTCCTCCACTAGAGGTATTATTAAAGGAAATCGAAGAATCAGAGAAAAAACCAGTTTCTGAGCCAAATCCAAATAATAAACAAGAATTTCCCACTACGCCAGGGGAAAATGGAGTATTTGTATATCATTCACATAGTTGGGAAGCGTTTATACCCTTCTTAAGTGGTGTTAATAACCCAGATGAAGCTGTTAGTATTAATGAAGATAAAAATATTATTGCAGTTGGTAAGAGGCTTCAAGAGGAATTAATAAAAAGGGGGATAGGTACAAGTCAAAGTAAAGCAAATGTAACGGAGGAGCTAAAGAAAAAGAATTGGAATTATAATCATTCTTACGATCTTTCAAGAGGTTTAGTACAAGAAGCCTTAGCAACCGAAAAATCGATAAACTATTTAATAGATATTCATAGAGATTCACAGCCTAAAGAGATTACTACTACAATGATAAATGGAAAGCCATTTGCTAGATTGTTTTTTGTGGTAGGAAAAGAAAATAAAAATTATGAAGAAAATTTACATCTTGCAAAAGAATTACATCAAAAATTAGAAGAAAAATACCCTGGAATAAGTAGAGGAGTATTTGTAAAAGGAAAGGATGAGGGAAATGGTGTATATAATCAGGACCTTACTAATAAATCTATGTTACTAGAATTTGGTGGTGTCGAAAATAACATGGAAGAACTCAATCGTTCTATTGAAGCCTTTGCTGAAGTATTTGGTGAATATTATTGGAAAGCAGAAGAGGTTAGCGGGAATCCAGCATAGAATATAATTATGTAGGGAATAAATATGAAATTTATGAACAATTATAGTTTAAGTGAGTTGATAAATGTGTGTATTTCAAATAATTTTATGGAACAACAAGCTTATAAAATGAGTAAAGAGATCCAAAATAATTCATTTTACAAAGTGGTAAGAGCAGAAGATTCAGAAGGAAACGATTTAAAACTGCGATTACATGATGAACAATGGAATGGAAAAGATTTTATTACAAAAATCATTCTGGAAGATAAAAAAGGGAATTATTATTCTGTTAAACCTGATTATAATGGATTAAGGTTTGCAAAAGGAGAAATTAATTATAAAGAGTATTACAAAACAATGAGAAAAGAGAACTTCAAGGGATACGGTTATTTCTTTGTTAGTATCGTTTTCATTACACTGATGTTCTCGTTAATAAGGTTTTTAACCTAAAACATAATTTTAGAATGAAGTTTCATTTTATAAAGGAAAGGGCTGTATCACTAAAGCATTACGCCAAATTTGATACAGCCCTTCTTGAAATTAATTATGATGACCTTCGTGCTCCTCTTGTTGATCCTGTAGTGGTTCTTCTTTAGGTTGTTGTTGTTGATCCTGTTGTTGGACTGGGTCTGGTTGATTTAAACTTGTAATGGTATCAGGTATTGCTGTTATGACAAGAATGATTGAAATTATAGATGAGATCAGATAAACCCACGCTGCAGGGCGGTCTTTTGACCATTTCTTCTTTGCAACTCGTAGAAACCATATAGACAAAGCCAATGAGATAACCAAAAACACTAGTCTAATGGATGGTGGCATTGCCAATAAACTTGTACCTAACGTAGTTAGGCCTAACGCTATCAGTAGAGTATGAATCCAATGATGAGAGGAAGCTATAATGGCAAATAATACAGAACCAACTGCTTTTAGGAAGGTTCTTTCTTTTTTAGGATTCGAATGATTTTTATCTTCAGTCATGTGGCAGCCTCCATTAATTTTTAAAATATAATGTATGGATAGTAAAAGAAGAGGTCGACTCTTAATACTTCCCCTTAGGTGAGTCTAACCTCTTCTTTTTCATATTGTAACTAGTCTTGGAACAAAGCGGTTGATAGGTATCTTTCACCTGTATCAGGGAGAATCACTACTATTGTTTTACCTTTATTTTCAGAACGGGCTGCTACTTGATAAGCTGCAGCAATGGCAGCACCAGATGAGATCCCGACCAAAATACCCTCTTCTTTTGCTACACGTCTGGATGCTTCAAAAGCGTCCTCATTAGAGATTTTTATAATTTCATCATAAATCTCTGTATTTAAGACATTAGGAATAAAACCAGCTCCAATTCCTTGAATTTTATGTGCTCCTGAGTTTCCGCCAGATAAAACAGGGGAAGATTCGGGCTCAACCACAATAGAAAGGAGAGATGGCTTACGTTTCTTTAGAACCTCTGAAATTCCGGTAATGGTTCCTCCAGTACCAACACCACTAATTACAATATCAACATCTCCTTCTGTATCATTCCAAATTTCAACTGCTGTTGTTTTTCGATGAATCTCAGGATTTGCAGGGTTATTAAATTGTTGAGGAATAAAGGAATTTTGAATATCTTCTGCTAGTTTATTAGCTTTTTCAATCGCTCCTTTCATGCCTTTTGCACCTTCCGTTAGCACAAGTTCTGCCCCAAATGCTTTTAATAATTTACGGCGTTCTATGCTCATTGTTTCCGGCATAACAAGAATACAGCGATAGCCTTTTACAGCAGAGATATAAGCTAGAGCAATTCCGGTATTTCCACTAGTTGGTTCAATAATAACCGTATCTTTATTAATTAGCCCTTCTTCTTCTGCTGCTTCGATCATGGCCAAACCAATGCGATCTTTCACACTTCCTAAAGGATTAAAATATTCCAATTTTGCCAAAACTTCTGTCCCTGTTTCATTACTAATTCTATTAAGTTGAACAAGAGGGGTATTACCTATTAATTCTGTGATATTATTAACTACTTTTGGACGATTAAGTTTTATTGACATATTTTCAAACCTCTCCTTATTTTTTAATCAATGAAATAAATGAGCCCTCCAATTACAACAAAACCAATTATCCAGGGCCAAATCGATGCCATTAAAGAATCCTTTTTTGAATGTTTATCATTACTAGAATGATTATGACCACCACCACAACAACTCATAAAAATCTCTCCTTTCCATTAATTAAATAAAACTTTTATCACAGTAATAAGAATAAATAATAAATATGGAGAAAATATGAAGTATCAATGGAGAAATAATAGATTCACAATTTGTTCACATTCCTAAGGGATTTTAATTAAATAAGATATTTTCCTTTTTAAAATAAAAAGTCTAAAGTTCATTGGAGCAATCAAAATTTATCGGGTGATAATTGGATAATATAGATACGAAATAAATTAGTATTGTTATTAAGAAATATTAATTTGCACTTTTTATTCAAAAAAGCATAGCATTTTTTCGATTCTTAAGAAATTCTCATATCTAATTAATCTTGAGTTCAGATTTCCTATATAAAATGAGATAAAAGATCTATATCAAAAATGAGAGGAGACGATCATTTGCTTCTTATTAGGCATAAGTTTGAAAAAGGACAATGGAAATATTCAAATAAACTAGATTTATGGTTAACTAGAGGGGAAAATTTAGATGAGGTAGGCTATCCATATGGTTTGCACTATCAACTTAAATATAGTACTCATGAATGCAATGATCATCAATATGGTTATCATAGATGTCAATTTATATTTCCATTATGTGCAGACCTAGATAATCCCACTGAAATAAAAAAACCAATTGATAGAAAGGAGTCTGTATAAGTGAAAAAAAGTTTCTTGGTATTCGGAATAATAGCAACGGTAATACTAATTTTAGGTGCTTTGATTGTACCTAACTATAATAGTTTTATTGATTTGGAGGAAAATGTAGATCAATCGTATGCTCAAATTGAAAATCAGTTACAAAGGAGACTTGACTTAATCCCAAACCTTGTTAATACGGTTCAAGGATATGCCGCACATGAAGAAGACGTACTAACAGAAATATCAAATGCCCGCGCTAGGTTAGCAGATGCCAATTCCCCAAAAGAAGAAGCAACAGCTAATAATGAATTATCTGGTGCTTTAAGTAGATTACTAGTTGTAGTGGAAAATTATCCCGATTTAAAAGCGGATCAGCAATTTTCTCAATTAATGGATGAATTATCTGGTACAGAAAATAGAATTTCTGTTGCTCGAAAGGATTATAACGAACGTGTTGCAGAATATAACAAAAAAGTAAAAAGCTTTCCTGGGGTGATTGTGGCGAATGTAATAGGTTTTGAAGAAAAGGAATATTTTGAAGCTGACCCTAGTGCACAACAAGCACCAAAGTTTGACTTTGAAGGCAAAGAATAATGAGGAGTAAACGGATCTTCAGTATTTTGATGCTATTATTCACCATTTTTCTTTTTGCTGGGAAATCATTTGCTGAGATGCCCCAAATTCCAGATCCTATTGGAGATATATATGTACAAGATTTTGCAGGTGTTTTAACTGAGCAAGAAAAAATAGAGGTAGGAAGGATTGGAAGTAATGTTGAGGAAAAAACAACCGCACAAATTTCTGTCCTAACCGTAGAATCAATTGGTGATCAATCGATTGAGGAATTTGCAAATGAGGTATTCCGTCAATACAAAATTGGCAATGAAGAAGAGGATAATGGAATATTAATGGTTATTGGGATGAATCCATCATCAGGTAGTGATGAAAGACCATTAAGAATTGAAGTTGGTTACGGTTTAGAGGGTAGACTACCAGATGGGAAAGTTGGTAGGATTCTTGATGAAATTACAATCCCATACTTACAAAAGAATGAGATAAATCGTGCTATAATTGAAACATATAAGGTGCTAGCAAGTGAGGTATTGGCTGAATACGTTATTGAAGGAGAAAAACAACAAGTCGAGCAGCCAACTCAAGAGCTTAGAGAAGATGAGGGGATTGGGATTCCCTCATGGTTATTGATCATTATTGTTGTGGTAGTATTGTATTTAGATTTTAAGTTTTTTGGAGGAGTCCTTACTCATATTCTTCTTTCTATCCTCTCACGAGGAGGAAGAGGCGGAGGGGATGGTCCTAGAGGTGGTGGCGGCGGTTCCTCAGGCGGTGGCGGTGCAAGCAGGGGATGGTAAAAGTCGTTTGTACCCAATAATTCTTTTATTTCTAATGAAACTTTCTATACCAATTTTTAGTCTATCAAATTTCAATCTTAAAATAGTTCATTTTTAAATTCGTATACTAAATTAATATATATAATATGGATTGCCAGGTAGAAAAGGAGGGATTGGTGAATGCATGTGGAAATAGACGAAGAATCAAAAAAGTGGATTGAATCTAAAGGAAATCAACTAACAGTAAAAATGTTAGAAGTCGATGCTTGCTGTGCACCATGTGTTCAAGAATTAGTTGCAATTCCAGGGGAACCTAAAACGTTTGAACAATATAAACTATTAAAAATAGGAAATCTTACAATCTATATACAAAATTTCTTATACAGTAAAGAAAAACTCACATTAAAAATATCAGGTGTAAGCTTTTTAAAATCTATTTCTGCAAAGATTCAATAGGATAAAAAAAACAGCACCCAAATCACTTGTGTGAATGGGTGCTGTTTTTTATGCTACTTCTGCTTCTGATTGTTTTACTAATTCCACCTGTGGAATTTTCCATAATGCAATCCACTTCTTGATAGCTGCAACCAATATTATTATACCAAGGATCAACATAACTATTGAAAGTATTCCATTTATTACGTTATATCCAGCACTTTCAGTATTCAAGTAGACATTCGTCACCATCCAATATCCACCAACCATAACAGTTACAAATAGGTATGCAAGAGGGATTAAGCATGTAAGCATGTACCATCGCTTGTTGGCTATTTTAAGAATCACTGTTGCACCAATAATTAAACCAATCGAAGCCATTAATTGGTTGGAAACTCCGAAAAGTGCCCAAACAGAACTTATGTCTCCGGAGAAAAGTAGATAACCCCAGAAGAAGGAGGCAAGAGCACTAGCAATAAGATTTGCTACTAATGAGTCCGTCTTTTTTAACGGTTTAATAAAGTTTCCAAAAAAGTCTTGTATCAAGTAACGGGCAACCCGTGTCCCAGCATCAATAGCTGTTAAGATAAAGACAGCCTCAAATAATATGATGAACTGGTAAAAATAAGAAGCGATTTTTTCAAAAGCTGGAAATTCTGTGAAGATATATGTCATTCCTGCAGCTAACGTTACTGCACCGCCCGTTCTCCCATTAAGGTCCTGTTGAACTTGTCCTTCTAAAGTATCTAATTCGACGGTTTGCATTCCCAGTGTTTCATATGCCTCTGGTGTTGAATTGATAGCAAAGTAATCTCCTGGCTGCATGGAGATAGCTGCTATTAAAGCCATGACACCTACTACACACTCAACAAGCATAGCCCCAAATGCAACAGGTTTAATATCCTTCCAACGATTAATCATCTTTGGTGTAGTACCTGAACCAATAAATGCATGGAAACCCGAAATTGCTCCACAAGCAATGGTAATAGAAATGAACGGCCAAACTGGACCGGCAACAATTGGACCTCCACCATTAATAAATTCTGTTAATGCCGGAAATTGAACAGTTGGATTTACAATAAAAACCCCAATTATCAATGCACCAAACACACCAATTTTCATAAAAGTACTTAAATAATCCCGTGGTGCCAGTAATAACCAGACAGGTAAAACTGCGGCAAAAAATGCATAGGTTGGAAGTGCTATTGCTAGAGTGCTTTTTTCAAGTGTTAAAAAATCACCAAGCCATGTACCTTGCAGGTAAGGCCCAATAGCGACAGCAACCATTATAAGAAGAAAACCGACAGTAGATGCAAGTTTTAAGTTTCCTGTCTTTTTATAATATAAACCAACACCCATTGCGATTGGAATCGTCATACCTACAGCAAAGGTTCCCCATGGGTTTCTTTCTAGTGCGCCCAAGACTACTAATGATAGACCTGCCATCGTAATAATAATGATAAATAACATTGCTAAACCAGCACAAAACCCTGCGACAGGACCAAGTTCATCCTTGGCTACTTCTGATAAAGATTTTCCATCTCTTCGCATAGATGCAAAAAGTACGACTAAGTCATGAACAGCACCACCGATTACCGCCCCTACTAATAGCCATATTAAGCCTGGTAAATAACCGAACTGTGCTGCTAAAATTGGACCAACTAATGGACCTGCAGCAGCGATTGCCGCAAAATGGTGTCCAAACGCAACCCATTTATTCGTTGGAACATAGTTTTGACCGTCTTCCATTCTATGAGCTGGAGTCGGTTTTGTTTCATCTTCGGTAACTTTTAAAACTTTAGCAGTCATAAAAGTACCATATAATCGATAAGCAATGGCCAAGATACAGAGAGCACCTATTACAATTGTAATCGCATTCATTTCATCATTCTCCTTTATTATTTGGCTTAATTTCATTTTACAAATGAAAACGGGGATATTTCATTTTTCAAACTAAATTACACAAATAACAGGATGAAAAGCAATAATGAAAAGATGAAATACAATTTATAAATGATTTTACAAACCAAGACACTTTTTCAATTCTTTTACATAGGTTCTACTAACTGGAACTTTAGAGTTATCCTTCATGATTAAATTATATGTTGAATTAAACCAAGGATCGATTTCCGCAATATGATCTAAATTGACAAGGTAGCTTCGATGAACACGTAGAAACGGAGCTTTATTTAACTTCTTTTCCATTACGACAAGCGTATCATTAACTTTAAATTCCTGTACCGATGTTTTAATCAAACACTTTTTCTCAAAGGATTCTATATAAAGAATTTCATCATAGTTTAATAAGATTATTCTATCATCTACAAGAATAGGTATTTTTTCATTTCTATCGTTTTTAATATAAGGATTGGTAGAAAGATCTTTATTCCCAAGGCTTTGCAATTGTTTAATTTTATCTAATGTTTTTTGAATACGTGCTTCATCGAAGGGTTTTAAAACATAATCTAGCGCATTTAACTCAAAAGCTTGCAGTGCATATTCGTCATAGGCCGTGGCAAAAACAACTATGGGGGAGGGATCAAAGGTTTGTAACTGCTTTGCTAAAGTCAATCCATTATCTTCAGCAAGTTCAATATCTACAAAAACAATATCGGGTTTTAATGTAGCGACTTCCATCTCTGCATCCTCGATACAATCTCCTTCCCCTAATATTTTTACTTCTTTGCTTCTATTTAATAAATATTTTAATTCATCTCTTGCTAAAGGTTCATCATCCACTATATACGCTGTTAGCATCTTGATCAAACACTCCTTTATTTTCGGAAGGGATCGAAATAGTTATGTTTGTTCCATTACCCACTTGACTTTTTATAACTAAACTTGCTTGGCTACCATAAATTCCTTTGAGTCGTTCATTTATGTTAAAGATAGCTGTACCATTTCCTTTTTTAGAGCTTACTATTTTTTTTCCGAGGACATCAATCTTGTCATTCGGTATCCCTATTCCATTATCCTTTACAATAATGATTAAACGACTATTTTCAGAGAAGATACGAATTTGAATAATTCCTCTATTTTTACTTCCCGGGAACCCGTAATGAATGGCGTTTTCAACTAAAGGTTGTAACATGAAAGGTGGAATAAGTACCTTTTTAAGATTGGGTTCAATGAGATAATCTATTTGATATTTATTTGGAAATCGTGTTTGCTCTAACGAAATATACGCTTTTACATTTTCTAAGTCTTTCTCCAAAGGGATAAGCATCTGCCTTGCTCCTTGTAGATTTCCTCGAAAAAAGGAACTTAGCTCTAGTAACAATTTACGAGCCTTATCTGCATCAGTACGGCAGAGTACAGAAATTGTATTAATGCTATTAAATAAAAAGTGAGGATGAATCTGTGCTTGTAATGCTTTAATTTCAGCATCTTTTAATAGCTTCGTTTGTCTTTCCGCTTCTGCAAGTTCCAATTGTGTAGAGAACAAATTAGCAAGACCTTCTGCTAATTGTTGCTGTACCTGATTAAGCTTTTCAGGATCGGTATAGTACATTTTTAAAGTCCCAACCATATTATTTTTCACCTTTAATGGTAGTACAATGGCAGCTTCTAAAGGGCAGTTACTATGAATACAGGAGATTTCTGCTTTCGTTCTTGCAACTAAGATCTTTCTGTATTCGAGCACTCTTTTTGTTAAAAGAGTTTCAGGTTTTGCAAGAGGAATATGGTGATCGGAAGCAGCGCCGACATGCGATAATATTTTTTGATGATCGGTTATTGCAACAGCATCTGCGTCTGTCAGCTTCAGCATAATTTTTGATATTTCCTTACACGAATTAGTATTAAGTCCTTCACGAAAGAAAGGGAGTGTCTGTTCTGCTATATAAAATGCATGGTTCGTTTGATTGGCACGTGTACGCTCGTGATCGCGTTTGATCGATTGGATCATAAACATGAACAATAGCGTTCCAAAACCGTTAACGAAAATCATGGGTAAACCAATAATCTGCACGAGTTGCCATGCTTGTTCAAACGGTTTGGCAGTAACAAGAATGATGAGCATCTGAACCGTTTCTAATGCCATACCAACAGTTACAGCAAATGTGGAAGTAATCTTTTTTTTCTTCTGTTTTCGTACTTTCCCTAAATATCCTGCTACGGTTCCTGCCAAAATGGTTGAAATAGCACAAGAAAATGCTGTAAATCCACCCAATGTATAACGGTGGACACCTGCAATCATCCCAGCGCCGATACCAACCATAGGTCCACCAAGCAGACCTCCAATGACTACTCCCATTACTCTTGTATTTGCTAAAGCGCTTTCGGAGTCTAGTTCGTAATTCCACTCAGCTTTGTTAATGATATTATGATGAATTTCTATTCCTGTATAATTACTAATTACTCCAAATGCACCAAAAAGTAGTAAAAGCATAACTTTTTCACTCGTTTTATGCTCATGTTGAAAAAGCTGGCGAAATGAATTCATTTGAGAAAGAACATAGGCAACAATAACGATAATTCCAACCTTTTCTAGCATTATTGGAACTAAATAGAACATTGTTTCATTCCTCCGATACAATTGTCATTCAACAACTTCTTTGGTTTCACATTGGATATTTTTACCCCTGAAATAATGTAATTCATTCTTTTCTGAATGAAAGTTCCCTATATTATGAAAAACAGTACAATAACTTAAACCAACCTTGCTGATTTTCAAATTTAATAAAAAGATAGTATATAACTATATTAATTATAGCAATACAGAAATATTTTAGAGTCTCTAAATTTGGTTTGAAAGGAACTTTTTTAAATAAATTTTTTATTTCTCAATACTTTTTGCATATTTATTGATTATATTTTGATAGTTGAATTGATTATAAGTTGTAAATCGTAATAATTACTATTTAAAGTTAAGGAGAAATTTATGAAAAAGTATATCGTTGTCATTATTTCTATTTTATTTGTATTTTTAGTCCTAACAGGCTGCAGCCAATCATTATCTAGAAATGAAAGTGGTATCGGAAAAGAGAAACTTAATATCTATACCACCATTTTTCCACTTCAAGATTTCTCAGAGAAAATAGGCGGTAAATATGTACAGGTAGAAAACATTGTCCCAACTGGTTCCGATGCGCATTCCTTTGAACCCTCCACCAAAACAATGGTTAAAATATCTGAGGGAGATGCCTTTGTTTATTTAGGAACCGGAATTGAAGGTTTTACGGATGCTGTTATTGAAGCTGTTAAAAATGAACAGACAAAAATAGTAAAAGCATCCGAAGGTGTTGCTTTAATAGACTCAAACGGAATCATAGTGAAAGAAAAGGCGGTAAAAGGGGATGTCGACCCACATGTATGGCTTGATCCTAATAGAGCTATCCAACTTGCCGAAAATATTAAAAATGTATTTATTGAAATAAAGCCAGAACAAGAGGAGTATTTTGAAGAAAACTTTAAAAAGCTGAAAGAAGAACTAGAAATATTGGATTTATCCTTTAAGAAAATGGTCAGAGAATCTTCCAATAAGAATTATATTGTGGCTCATTCTGCTTTCGGATATTGGGAGGATGCATATGGTTTGGAACAAATAGGAATTAGCGGACTTTCCCCAAGCAATGAACCTTCGCAAAAGCAATTAGAAGAAATCATTAAAGCTGCAAAAAAACAAGAAATTAAATATATACTTTTTGAGCAAAATGTGGAAAATAAGGTAGCTGAGGTACTTAAAAAAGAAATTGGGGCAGAAACACTAACTCTGCACAATTTAGAGGCCTTAAATGAAGAAGATATTAAAAAAAATGAGGATTATATTTCTATAATGGAAAAAAATATCGAAACGCTTAGAAAAGCTTTGGACTATTAAGGAACAGGGGATATTTGATTAAAAATAATTGAAAGAAGAGTACGAAATTTGTACTCTTCTTAATAAAAATGAAAGAAAATCAGTATAATTGAGCTCTCTCACTATCCTTTTATATCAATATTACCACCTAGGTAAGGTTGTGCTGCTTGTTCTAGAGCTTTAGTACTAGCCTCTTCTAACAACTTGTTGCTTTTATTGCTGTAATCAATCTTTCCTTCTGTTTGATCCAATGCTTTCATCCTAGATGATCTAGAAGCCATCTGCTGGTTCTGACCCTGACACTTTTCAACAGACGTCATTTCCATAAAATTTTCACCCTTTCCATTAAAAATGATGTAAAATATTTCTTCATTTTGTTTTTTAAAAGATTTTTAATCTTATACCAGCTTAAGTTATTTAATTTAGGAACTATTTTAAAAGGATTTGATTTCTGTAAAGTAATTATGAAACCTCTTAAAAACTTGATATAGGGAAGAATAGGAGCTAGGGGAAAGCGCCTATTCTTCTGTTAGGGATAAAAGCAGATGTTTCAAAAGTATAATAATCAATTAATATGCAGAAATTTAGGATTAATAAATACTTTTTGTGTAAATTTTTATAACAATCTCATCAAAATGAATCGTTTATTTTACAATGTTAAAATTTTATACACATTTTCTCGATAAAAAATTCACTTTTTGCTTTTATGATAGTTAACAAGTTAGAAGTTATGCTTTTTTCAAAAAACTACTAGACGATACATTAGAAATGAGGAAAATACATGATACCTTTATTTAGTATAGGTCCGTTAACGTTTTACTTTTTTGGTTTAATGATAGCGGTAGGTGCATCAGTTGGCATTTATATTTTTACAAGAGAAGCCAAAAGAAAAGGGCTTGATCATAAGGTTTTGATGGACATAGCTATTTATTCATTAATCGGGGGGATTATTGGAGCCCGAATAACTTATATATTAGTGTATAATCCATCCTATTATTTTGCCAATCCTATTAAAATACTCCATATAACGGAGGGTGGACTTTCTATTCATGGTGGAATTTTAGGGGGATTATTAGTTGGTTACTGGTTTTTAAAGCGTCACAAAATACCTATTTGGGAAACATTAGATATTGTAGCTCCAGCATTAATAATAGCTCAAGGAATTAGCCGAATAGGCTGTGATGTATTTGGCGGACCAATCTCAAGTGCATTACCTTGGGGAGTGGAGAAGTATGGTGAATACCTTCATCCTGCCCAAGCCTATGAATTTTTATTAGACTATTTATTATTTGGGTATCTATGGTTGCGTTTAAAGAAGCCTTCTTATTCAGGTCAAGTGTTTATTCATTATTTAATCGGATTTTTAGTTATTCGTGGCATTGTGGAGTTTACTAGAGTAAACCCAATGGTTTTTGGTCCTTTTAGTGTAAGCCATGTGATGAGTTTAATAGGAATCATCATTGCATTTATTCTAGTAAAATACCGAAAGAAGCATAAACTTATCAATCAAGAAAATGTAATTAACACCAACGAGTATCTAAAAACTGGATTGTTTGTTTTGATCATGATGGCCGTATCCCTCGTAATCTATTATTTAGTTCAAGTTTAGAAGTTTAATTTTAAACTATTAATTTCTTAAGTAATTCTTATATTCATTTCATCTATTTCTAAGGAAAGACGATTATTATGAAATATACATTTAGATTTTGATAGGAGGAGATTAGCTCAGATTTTGAGAAATATTTGTTAAAACAGCTCGTAATATAAACAAGATTCTAGTTAAACGTTGTTAAAATAGTATAAAAAAGCATACGATTAATTCTTTGTTTAATAATAATATAGAAAAACTTTGGAGGAGTCTGTCATCAAGGGATAATTATGTCCTTAGATGATGGATCCTTTTTTATTTTATACTAGATATACATTTTGAGAGGTGGAGGGATATTGTTAGTACTTCAATTAGCTATAATTATATTGGCAGCCAAACTTGCAGGAAGTTTAAGCGTAAAATTTGGTCAGCCATCCGTTTTGGGAGAAATCATAGTTGGTATTCTAATAGGACCATCTGTTTTTGGATTAATAAGTGCGACTGATACCTTATCAGCATTTAGTCAAATTGGTGTAATTCTACTTATGTTTACAGCAGGATTAGAAACAGATATAGATGAATTTAAACGATCTGGCAAAGCATCTGCATACGTCGGTTTTGGAGGAATTCTGGTCCCTCTTGTTTTAGGTTATTTTGCAGGGATAATGATGGACCTAACCTCGTACCAATCTTGGTTTTTAGGCATTATGCTTTCTGCTACAAGTGTAAGTATTTCGGTTCAAGCACTTAAAGAAATGAACCAACTAAAAACACCTGAGGGAACCACAATTTTAGGGGCTGCTGTTATTGATGATGTTGTTGTTATGATTGTTTTAGCATTCTTAATGAGTTTTGCAGGTGGAGAAGTTTCTTTAACTACAGTCATTTTAAAGAAAGTATTATTTTTTGGAGGAGCTATTTTGATTGCTTGGAAAGTTGTTCCTTGGTTCATGAAGAAATTCGTATTGTTAAAAGTCAGTGAGCCTGTTATTACGGCTGCTTTATTTATCTGCTTTGTTTTTGCTTTTGTCGCAGAATACACGGGGGTCGCCAATATCATTGGGGCTTATATAGCTGGTGTAGCGATAAGTGTAACAGGTTATAAACATGAAATATTTGAAAAAGTTGAAACGATAAGTTCTTCAATCTTTGTTCCTGTATTCTTTACATTCATTGGTATTTCAGCTCAGTTTGTTGGTATTCTTGATAATCTAACTCCAATAATATTGTTAAGTATTTTAGCTATATTAACAAAATTTATTGGTGCAGGTACAGGTGCTAAATTAGCTGGATTTGGTTGGAATAACTCAATGGGAATAGGTTCAGCAATGGTATCTCGTGGAGAGGTAGCATTAATAGTAGCAGCAATTGGTTTAGAATCAAATCTAATTACACAAGGTTTGTTTGCTATTATCATAGTTGTAGTTATTATTACAACCATTGTGACTCCTCCAATGATGAAGTATTTTCTACAATTAAATATAGGACGAGAATTAATACGAAGTAGGAAAATTTATGATTAATTAGAATTTTTTGATTTTGATTCTGTCTTCCTCTTATTATAAAACATTAATTTTCCTATTTCATATTAATTGAAGACTTGACCTGAGCAAGATATCCAGTCTTTCATTTCTATCAAAATTGAGTGATTTTTGAAAACTTATATAATCTAAGACAGTTTAATTCTTAGGTTATTCTTATATTCATTTCAGCTGATACTAAGGAAGTTAAATTAGAATAACATTGTAAATAAGGAATCTAGGAGGAGATTTTATGTTAGATAAAAATGTAAAAAAAGAAGAAAAATGTTGTTGCGAAGAGGAAAAACAGACTGAGAAAAATGAGCATCAACATGATAAGCATCATGACGATGACCATTGCTGCGGTAAAGGTAAAGATCATCAAAAACACCATGAGCACCATCATCATTGTCATTAATAAGCTAATAACAATATAAATAATAGGAGAATCTCTATTTTTAAAAATCGTCTGGAATGTGATTCTAGACGATTTTTTTAAGAACTTATTAAGATCAAACGGAATTTTTTTAAAAAATACAAAATAACGTATAAAAGTTTAATCGTTTGTATTAAATAGAATCTTTTATTTAAATTCATTTATCAAGGAATGTTAAATAGTTTCACTGCAAAAAAACAAAAATTCTATCTATAGTGGGGATAAAAAATGACGAAAGTAAAAAAAAAGCAAGCTAGAAAATATTTGTTAGAATTCACATTTATACTAATTATCATAGCCGCACTTATTCCATTAATATTGAGTATTACTAAAAGCATGGCAAATCAAGAGGATGAAAAAGGGACTCGTATAGAAGTTTCCATGGCAGGTTTTACTCCATCAACTATTGAGGCTAAAGCAGGAGAAGAGATAACCCTTCAATTAATAAATCCAGACAACTCAGCACATTCCGATGGTGGTGGATGGCATCAATTTGCTAGCGATGAACTAGATTTTGATTATAAATTGTCTCCTGAATCTACCAAAACAATTAAGATAAAAGTCAATGAACCTGGAGAATATGAATTTTATTGTGATATATGCTGTGGAGGTCGTGAGAATCCAACTATGCAAGGTAAGTTAATCATAACGTAGTGAAGGAAAATTAAAATGAAAACACCATTAAAAACTACTATTATAAGTTTGTTTCTCTTTTTTATATTATTGTTTTTTTCCTTTTTATTAAATCAAAGTATTATGGCTGCTAGTATAGCTGCAACAACAAGTATCATCCTTCTATTTGGGTTTATGTTATTAGCGGGAATTTTGGATGGATTTAATCCTTGTGCATTTAGTACTTTATTATTATGGACAGGGTTTTTGCTGAACCGCTTTGGATCAGAGATAGACAATGATTTGAATATTGAAAGACAACGAAAAAATATTTTAAGTTATGCCTTTTTTTATGCATTTGGTATTTTCTTGATTTATATTCTTTTGGGAATAGGAATTCTTGAGTTATTTCAAATATCATCCTTTCAAACAAAAACACTCGCACAAACTGCTGGATTTTTAGTTGTTGTTCTCGGTGTATTCATGGTCCGTGATTCCCTATTTAAGCAATCACAAGCAATTATTAAAATGCCAAGATTTTTACATCCCATTTATAAAAAATATAGCAATCCTGTTTCCAAATTTGGCAGCTTCTTTAGTGGACTAGTTATTGGGCTTTGTACCGTGCCATGTGGCGGAGCCATCTATATGGCCATATTAATCATCATCCAATCTAAACCATTTGTAGTTAAGTATCCGTTATTATTTGTATATAATTTGGGCTTTATTTTGCCTGTGGTTATCTTTGCATTAATCCTTTCAAATAAAAAACTATTACAAAGTATAAGTCAGGATTTTATTTTAATGAGAAATAAATTGAGATTAATGATTGGAATAATCACCATACTACTAGGTTTTTCTTCCATTTGGTTAGCCTAAAGAAACAAGTTTTTTTAGTTGATAGCGAATAAAAATATAATTCTTATGTAATTCTTAGATTTGTTTCAGCTGAAGTTAAGTAAAGTTTTTTAGAATCGAAGTAAAGAAAGACATTTGATGAAAGGAGAATGGGAGATGGGAACTCAAAAAAATAGCCATGTTCATGAGCATCATATGCATCAGCAGGAAGAGCCGACAGAAGAAATGGAATATCGTTCTTTAATGAAAAAGTGGTGGTTTGCAGCTGCTATTTCCGTACCGATTATTGTTGTTTCCTATCCAAATTTGATTCCAGGTATACGTGATTGGCTTCCAATGGGTAGTGTGGAACTATGGTGGGCAAGGTTAATAATGGGATTTTTTGCTCTCCTTGTCCTGATTGTAAGTGGAAACCAATTTTTTATTGGCATGTGGGAAGGATTAAAACAACGTTCTGCTAATATGCACACATTAATTGCCACCGGTGTAAGTGCAGCTTGGCTTTATTCTCTCGTTGCTCTCTTTTGGCCTGGGATTTTCCCAAAAGAGGAAATGGCTGAGGTGTATTATGATGTCACAACAGTCGTTACAGCTCTAGTAATTCTTGGAATGGCGATGGAAGTAAAGGCGAAAGGACGTTCATCTGAAGCGATTAAAAAATTAGTTGGACTTCAGCCAAAGACTGCAAATGTAATAAAAGAAGGAATAGAAGTTAAAGTACCAATTGAAGAAGTGAAGATTGGTGATAAAGTAATTGTTCGACCGGGAGAGAAAATTGCTATAGACGGGATTATATTAGATGGGAATTCTGCCGTTGATGAATCCATGTTAACAGGTGAATCCATGCCGGTTGATAAAATCCCTGGTAATGAAGTATTTGGCGGAACTTTGAACAAAACAGGTAGTTTTACTTTCGAAGTTACAAAGGAACAAAAAGATTCGGCTTTAGCTAATATAGTAGAAATGGTTAAACAAGCACAAGGTTCACGGATTCCCGTTCAAAAGGTAGTGGATAACGTATCCGCTTACTTTACTCCTGGTGTAATTATTGCAGCAATATTAGGATTTATCGTTTGGTATAATTTTGGTCCACAGCCTGGTTGGGTATATGCATTAATCGTCGCCGTAACTACTTTAATTATAGCATGTCCATGTGCACTCGGAATGGCAACCCCAATGTCTTTAACAACTGGAGTTGGAAAGGGGGCCGAAAATGGTATTTTAATCCGTTCAGGAGAGGCCTTACAAGTTGCCCAAAAATTAAATACAATTGTATTGGATAAAACAGGTACGATTACGGAAGGGAAACCTTCTTTAACAGATATTGTATCATTAGGTAAGTATTCAAAAACAGATTTATTAAAATTTAGTGCTTCCATCGAAAAGGGATCAGAGCATCCCCTTGCAACAGCAATAATGGATAACGCAGAAAAAAAGAAAATACCCCTTGCTAAAGTAACCGGGTTTAATGCTATACCAGGACATGGTGTAGAAGGAATCGTGGAAGATAAGAGAATTTACTTTGGAAACTTAAAGTTAATGAAAAAAGAAGGTATTCCACTTAACGGGTTTAACAAGTATGCATCTTCGATGGCAGATGAAGGAAAAACCCCAATGTTTATGGCTATTGACGGGGAGGCAGCAGGTATCATAGCTGTAGCAGATACGGTAAAAGAAGACTCCTTGTCTGTTATTCAGGAATTAGAAAAGATGGGTTTAGAAGTGGTAATGATTACTGGTGATAATCAACGCACGGCTCAAGCTATTGCAAAGCAAGTAGGAATAAAACGAGTATTAGCAGATGTACTTCCACAAGATAAGGCGGAAAATGTTCGAAAGTTACAGGCAGAAGGTAAAAAAGTGGCTATGGTCGGGGATGGTATAAACGATGCACCTGCCTTGACACAGGCAGATGTTGGAATTGCCATTGGAACCGGAACAGATGTAGCAATTGAAGCAAGTGATATTACGTTAATCTCAGGAAGCTTAAAAGGCGTTGTAAGTGCAATTAAAATTAGCAGGGCAACCATGAAAAATGTTTATGAAAACTTGTTTGGGGCGTTTATTTATAATACTGTTGGAATTCCCATTGCCCTTGGTGTACTGTATCCATTTACAGGAATCTTATTATCACCTTTGCTTGCAGCAGCGGCAATGGCCTTTAGCTCCGTAACAGTCATTTTAAATGCAAACAGGTTAAAAGGTCTAAAACTAAAAACATTTTAAAGGAGTGGAGAAAGATGGATGTTTCTAATTGGATCGTCACAATTGGGGGACTATTATTTATTGGCTTAATTGCATGGTTTTTCTGGAGACCCAAAAAAGGTGGAAGCCTTGCCGCGAAGGGAAATTCAGGTTATCAAGAAACAACTATTCAAGTGAAAAATGGCTATCATCCTGCACGAGTTATCGTACAAAGCGGAAAACCAGTTCGCTTTGAGTTTACAAGAGAAGAAACAGCTGCCTGTTCTGAAATGGTCATTTTCCCGGATTTTCAAAAAAGTGCTACATTACCTGTTGGAAAAAAAGTAATAATTGAACTCCCACCAATGCAGACAGGTACTTATGATTTTACTTGTCAAATGGGAATGTATAGAGGAACCATTATTGCTAAAGGGGATAAGAAATGATAAAAAAACTTTTTTTGTGGTTTATCATTTTAGAGATTATAGGGGCAATTTTTATATATTGGGATGTTAAAACGTCCGAGGAGCAAGAGACATCCATTTTTTACGTACCTAATGTAGGAGAAGGTACTATTTCAGTGGTAAATTTATAAAAGAAGAAACAATAGATACGATCCCCTTGGTATTCATGTAATTAATATTAGTAATAACCGGAATATCTTTATGTTACCTTAATCAATGGAGACGGGGCCCTTTCTGTTTTGAAAACATATAATATGAAGAAAATTATCAAAAGTTAAGACAGGAGGCTGCCCTGCACTTGTTGTGTAAAACCTAGTAGGATGAATTATTATAAAGAAGGAAAGTCTGTATTATCATTGTTAATGAACATTAAATTATTTATTCTAATATCGTAATCACAGGGCATTAAGTCATATTTCAAATAAAAGGAATCAGTGTAAGAGGTGAAAAATGATTAAAGAGGAAATTATAAAAATATTATCTGAATTTCCACTATTTCACGAACTAAATAATCATGAAATAGGTGAAATTGCTAGTATCTCTATAACAAGAGAATGGAATAAAGGAAGCCATGTTTTTTTTCAAGATGAACCAATCGAAAACGTTTATTTTATTTTTGAAGGTAAAGTGAAAATATATAAAACGGATATGGAAGGAAAGGAACAAATAGTTTCTTTATTAAAAAAAGGAGATATGTTTCCACATGTGGGTTTTTTCCGAAAAGGAGGATATCCAGCCTTTTCGGAAATACTAGAGAATTCCATACTTATTGTTATTCCAATAGCACAATTTGAAAAAGTATTAATTGAAAATCCTGATCTATGTATTAAAGTATTAAAGGTATTAGGAGAAAAAATTATTGATTTTCAAGAGCGCTTAGAATCACAAATACTGAATAATACCTATCAACAAATTATTAAATTAATCATTAGACTTGGGAAAGAACATGGACAAGTACTTCGCGATGGCAGTATACTTCTTAAAAGTGAATTTACAAATCGAGATCTGGCAAGAATGATTGGTACAACAAGAGAAACAGTCAGCCGTATGCTAACAAAACTTAAAAAGGAACATCGAATTAAAACAGATGCTAATCATAATTTAATTTTTGACCCTGATTTATTGGAAGAATATATTTATTCATAATTCCATAATAAAAAGTAGCTATAGGAAAAGATTAACTCAGTCTTTGTTTGACCTTCTTTTACCACAGGTATAGAAAGACAACCAGAATAAGAATAGTTTGCTAACATAAGATCAATAATTTCAAAAAATAAGAAGGTGAAGGATTGTTAAAACGTATTGTTCAAGCATGCTTCCTCATTATTGGAGGGGCATTAGGTCTTTTTTTAATTCATGATTTATTAAGGTTAATTACTTTAGATGACATTCCCCTATTAAATAACCCATATATATCAGTTATTTTGGGCGCTATTATATTTTATTTAATTACATTTTGGGCGATTGACTATGTGATTCATTTTGTTAAATGGATGGAAGAATCATTAGTGAAGGCACCTATTACAGATATCATATTTGGAAGTGCAGGGCTTGCTTTTGGACTTATTATTGCCTTTTTAATTGGTTATTCCCTTAATGCAATTGAGGTTCCTGTTTTAAACACGGTGGCTCCTATTTTACTAACATTAATTTTTGGCTATTTAGGCTTTCAAGTCGGTTTTAAAAAGAAAGAAGAATTACTTGGCTTATTCTCCAAGAAGAAAAAATTGGTGGAAGAGGACCCTAAAAAAGAGGTTAATAATGCTGTGAAGATACTGGATACAAGTGTTATCATCGATGGTAGAATTGCAGATATTTGCCAAACTGGTTTTTTGGAAGGATCGCTTGTTATTCCTCAGTTTGTTTTAACTGAGTTACAACATATTGCAGATTCCTCTGATTTGTTAAAAAGAAATAGAGGTCGAAGAGGCCTTGATATATTAAATCGAATTCAAAAAGAACTTGAAATAAAAGTCGAGATATATGAAGGAGATTTTGAAGAAATTCAGGAAGTGGACAGTAAACTTGTAAAATTAGCTAAAATCACAAATGGTGTAGTTGTAACCAATGATTATAATTTAAATAAAGTATGTGAATTACAAAAAGTATCTGTTTTAAATATTAATGATTTGGCTAATGCAGTTAAACCAGTAGTATTACCAGGGGAAGAAATGAACGTTCAATTAATAAAGGACGGTAAAGAGCATAATCAGGGAATAGCATATTTAGATGATGGTACGATGATTGTCGTAGAAGCTGGCCGCGAGTTTATTGGTAAATATATTGATGTACTTGTAACAAGTGTACTGCAAACCTCTGCTGGAAGGATGATCTTTGCAAAACCCAAGCAATTAACAGTTTAAAATATTAAATTAAATAATAAATTATATAAAGTTTGATAACCAATTATCAATTCATCATTACCCTATCAGTGGGTTATGAGTATTAAACGGAAAATGATGTAAGATTGAGTTACTACTTTAATTTAAAAGTTTTCTAATAAAGGAAGAGATTGATTCATAAGGGATTTAAAACCTATGAATGGATCTCTTTTTTCATTATTTGTACAAACTTATATTATTCTTGAATCAATTTTGGTTAACTCCATCATTTCTCCATACTTTTTTATTAAAGTTAATGAAAAAAGATAACATGGAGGAATTGAAATGCATGGCGTAGACCAAACTGCCTATGGATTATGGGCTGCAGTTATTTTTAATATTTTGATCTTTGGGTTATTTACATATACCGCTTTTAAACCAACTACAAAAAGAGATTGGAGAACTATGGGAGCATTTACTGCCTTTCTCGTAGCTTTATTTAGCGAAATGTTTGGTTTCCCTTTAACCATATATTTTCTCACTTCAATATTAGGCCAAAATTATCCGGTCCTTGACCCATTTACCCACGCAAACGGACATTTGTGGGTAGCGTTAGCTGGGGGATCACCAATCCTATTTAATATTTTACATCCTCTTAGTAATATTATAATTTTTAGTGGTCTTATTGTGATCGCTATTGGATGGAGAGGAATTCACAAAGGGTCAGGACAATTAATAACGAAGGGGATTTATCGCTTTGTACGCCATCCGCAGTATAGTGGTTTCATCTTAATGATCGTAGGTTTTCTAGTTCAATGGCCCACAATCATAACCCTTTTGATGGCCCCTGCATTAATTGGTATGTATAATTGGTTGGCAAAAAAAGAAGAGAAAGTAATGATCAATTTGTTTGGGGATGAGTACCTATCATATGTGAAGAACGTTCCTAGGTTTATTCCTAAAATCCATTTTGGGAATAAACCAATAAGTAACAGTAATCACACTCAAAATTTATGATACTAATCTATAAAACTTTATCTTTTTATTATTACTTCTAATCAAATCGACATCGATAATACTCAGAGGAGGTATATAAAGTGAATGCAAAAATAATTGTAATAGATGATGACACCAAAATTACTTCTATGATTAGAAGAGGACTTACCTTTGAAGGTTATGATGTAATCGTTGCTAATAATGGTAGGGAAGGTTTAATGATGATACTTGATCAGTCACCTGACCTAGTTATATTAGATGTAATGATGCCTGGAATTGATGGTCTAGAAGTTTGCAGAAGGTTAAGAAAAGATGGGAACATCCCAATTTTAATGGTGACTGGAAGGGACTCTGTTGCAGACCGTGTAGAAGGTCTAGAAACCGGGGCAGACGATTATCTTATCAAACCTTTTGCTTTTGAAGAATTGGTTGCCCGTATAAAAGCACTATTAAGAAGAACGGATAACATTAATACTGGGGATTATATTCATTTTGCTGATCTAACCTTGGATTTAGCTTCCCGTTCAGCAGAAAGAAATGGGAGGTCCATCGAGTTGTCTACAACTGAATTTAATTTATTGGAGCTTTTTATGCAAAATCCAAAAAGAGTTTTGCCTCGTGAACTGATTATGGAAAAAGTTTGGGGGTATAACTTTCAAGGAGAATCAAATGTTCTCGAAGTTTATGTGGGTTATTTACGTCATAAGCTCGAGTTGAACAAGGAAAAAAGATTAATTCATACAGTCCGAGGCTCTGGGTATGTGATGAAGGAATGAAATCCATGCCCATCCGATTAAGACTCACTTTATGGAATTGCCTACTTTTTGGAAGCATTATGGCTTTAGTCATTTCTATTATTTATTACACTCATAAACAAGCATCCTATGAAGCTGGAGATAAAATGCTTACGAATATATCTTCTCACGTACAGGAGGAGATTACACGACAGTTAAAAAAAGGAACCCCATTAGAGAAAGTAAATATGTCAGTTGATTCCTTAACGATTAATGAATATGCCGTAATGATAAAGGGGAAAAAAGATGAGCTTATTCAAACGACTTCTCATTTATTTTTAAAAAATCATCCATTTTCAAAGGAAAAGGTCTTTTTAGATGGCTCAGAATTCCAAACTGTTACGGATAAGAATGGAATAAGGATAAGGATAAAGATTAATCCTATTTATCTTGATCAATCAAAAATAGGCTATATCGAGACTTTATATTCATTAGATTCTATTGATAGATCTTTAAAAAGATTTAAGTGGACAGTAATCGGTTTAAGTGGAATAGGTA
Source organism: Bacillus sp. 522_BSPC (assembly GCF_001076885.1). Taxonomy (GTDB): domain Bacteria; phylum Bacillota; class Bacilli; order Bacillales; family Cytobacillaceae; genus Niallia; species Niallia hominis. Next base: position 8,818 of record NZ_JVDT01000078.1, on the reverse strand, counting down.
TTATCATAGCTTCTATAGCTGCTTGGTTTTTGGCAAAAAAAACATTATGGAGAGTGGATTTAATTGGAAAAACAGCTAAAGCGATTACGGCTTCCCAAGATTTTGAACAACGCGTCTTATATACAGGTCCTCCTGATGAACTAGGACAATTAACGGGGACTTTTAATCAAATGCTGGATAGCTTAGAAAAGGCTTATAAAAATCAAAAACGATTCCTTTCTGATGCCTCCCATGAACTGCGTGCACCATTAACGACTATTAGAGGAAACCTGGATATTTTACACAAGATGAAAAATATACCGGAATCAGAAAGAGAAGAGATTCTAGAGGATATTAGGAATGAAGCCATCCGAATGTCAAAATTAGTCTCGGACCTTTTATCACTAGCACGTGCTGATGCAGGGCAAATTTATCAAAAAAATATTATTAATTTATCTACCATTACAACTGAAGTATTAGTAGAAATGGAATTATGGGAAAAAGCAGTTTTAATAGAATCAAAAATTAAAGACCAAGTAATGGTATGGGGCGATCAGGATTTAATCAAACAATTATTAATCATATTCCTTGATAATTCTATTCAGTATACCAATCCAAAAGGAAGAATTTATGTAATGGTTACGGAAGAGAAAAAACAGGCGGTTATTCAAATAAAAGATACTGGGATTGGGATCCCAATGGAGAAGATACCATATATTTTTGATCGGTTCTATCGAACTGAATCAGCAAGAAAACAATCCCCAGACGGCACAGGTTTAGGGTTATCGATTGCAAAGTGGATAATCGACGAACATCAAGGAAGAATTGTCGTTAATAGCAAATTAGAAGAGGGTACTGAATTTATCATTTACTTGCCTCTCGTTTATTAAAGTGAATCAACTAATAAATTTATTTTCGATATTTGTAATTTTATTTGGTTTTCTATGTTCATAAATGTTGATAAACTACATTCAAGGAGAAAACTCTAGGTTGGGAGTTTTCTTTTTATCAAATGTTAATCAAATCATACTAAAGTGTAAGGATGGCGAAAATAGAGAAATCCTCAATGGAAAGAAACTGAAAATGTTTTTTTGTTTGGACGATATTGGGATTAGCCTTTGCTGATTTCAACCCTTCGTCCTTTAGAGAATATCAACAGGATATAGAGTTTAATGAAGTATCTGACGGTGATGATAAAGAAGATCCAAAAGATAATTAGAAAACAGTTCAAGACATGCTTTGATTTATAGATAGGTTAACCCTTTTAATTCTTATGTAATTCTTATCTTCATCTCAGTTTAAATTTAACTTAAGGATTTAAACTTAAACCATAGAATAGAAGGAGGTTTAATACGTTGACACTTAAAAAGCTAGCAATACCTATTTTATTAGTAATAATTATTGGAATTGTAGCAGCTATATATGGGAAATGGGATTGGCTAATATGGGGAATATTCCTACTTTGTCCACTTATGCACCTATTTGGTCATGATCACTCAGGGCATAATCATAGTAAAGGCAGACATTCAGGACATCACCATTAAATAGTATTCTTAAGGAGAAGTAAAAGGATAAAAAAGAATTTGCTTTACATAGGGTAGGGGGGTAAGGTACAATGTAAGTATAAAGGAGGAAATGAAAATGGCGCCCGATTTAGAAAATAGTCCAATAACTGTAGAAAGCTATTACTCTATTTCAAAGGAAAGAAAAAGCCATAATTCAGAAAAGGTAAAACATAATCTTGTAACCAGGCTAAATCGAATCGAAGGACAAGTTCGAGGTATTAAAAGATTAATTGAAAAAGATGTGTATTGTGATGATGTAATTACACAAATTTCTGCAAGCCAAGCAGCTTTAAATAGTGTAGCAAAAATTCTACTAGAAGGTCATATGAGAAACTGTGTTGTAGATAGAATTCAAAAAGGTGATATGGAAGTTTTAGATGAAATGCTAATATCGATTCAGAGATTAATGAAAAAATGAAAAGTATAACTTAAAGCTTGAAAAGCACCAATAAAAAAACAAGATAGATTCTGTTATTGGAATTTTATTTTTTTTTAATAAAAATATACCCTATATCCGTATGGTGGATAAAAGAATTAAATGAAGAAGTAACGAATGGGGAGAAATTGCTTGTTCTCGATTGACAAAGTGATCAACCACTTAAAGGAAAAAGAAATTAATGTTAAGAAAGTTTTATCTCGATCTGAATTAATGAAGTGGTTAATAGGGTCAGTTCAAAATGAAAATAATCAATTAGAAAAAAGGAGGACTGTTATGAATCAGGTAATACTTAATGTTCAAGGAATGACATGTGAACATTGCATAAATCTAATTGAAGGAAAGATTGGGAAGTTAGACGGTATTGAATCCATCTATGTCCTTCCTAATGAAGGAAAGATCAACATAACCTTTGATTTACATGAGGTTGACTTAAAAGACATTACAGATTCTATAGAGGATCAGTGTTTTAATGTGGAAGGTTGGGAAATCCCAAAACCAAACTTTTCCTAAAAGAATATAAATAAGGGAGGTTAAGAGAATGGCTGAAAAAACGTTAAATATAGAAGGCATGACATGCGCATCATGTGCCCAAAGAATAGAAAAAGTGACAAAAAAGCTACCTGGTGTGAAGTCATCAAGTGTGAATCTAGCAACCGAAAAAATGAATATTCAATATGATGAAAATGCGATTTCATTACAAGATATTCAAGAAGCTGTTGATAAAGCGGGATATAAAGCTGTGGCAAATACAGAAAAGAAGACCTTTGCTATTTCAGGTATGACCTGTGCATCCTGTGCTCAAACGATTGAAAAAGCAACAAGAAAATTAGAAGGCGTATTGGAATCCAATGTGAACTTAGCAACGGAAAAATTGAGTATTGAATACGATTCTTCGGTGGTATCAACTTCGGATATCATTCAAGCTGTTTCCCATGCAGGTTACGAAGCGCATGAAGACATTGCATCTGAAGAGTCCATTGACGAAGATAAAGCGAAAAAACAAAGAGAAATTAAAAAACTATGGAAAAGATTTTGGATATCAGCCGTATTTACTGCTCCATTACTTTACATCGCCATGGGCCATATAGTGGGGGCACCATTACCTGGAATTATTGATCCGATGATGAATCCAGAAGCCTTTGCACTGATTCAGTTACTGTTAACCATACCAGTGGTTATCGTAAATAGGAAGATATATACAGTTGGATATAATACTTTGTTTAGAGGACACCCAAATATGGATAGCTTGATAGCTTTAGGAACAAGTGCAGCCTTTTTATACGGTATTTTTGCGACAGTCATGATTTATTTAGGAAATTCAAGTTATGCCAGTGAATTATATTATGAAACGGCAGCCGTTATTTTAACTTTAATTACATTAGGAAAATACCTTGAAACTTTAACAAAAGGAAAAACATCAGAAGCCATAAAAAAATTAATGGGTCTTGCTCCTAAGACTGCTATTGTTTTAAGAAATGATCAAGAAGTGGAAATTTCGATAGACGAAGTGGTTGTAGGCGACATTTTAATCGTTAAACCAGGTGAAAAAATGCCTGTGGATGGTATTGTCGTTGAGGGGACAACGGCTGTTGATGAGTCCATGTTAACAGGGGAAAGCATTCCTGTAGAAAAAAACGCAGGAGACAATATAATAGGCGCCAGTATCAATAAAAATGGTACGATCCAATACAAGGCAACAAAGGTTGGTAAAGACACGGCCCTATCTCAAATTATTAAATTAGTAGAAGATGCGCAGGGCTCAAAAGCTCCTATTGCTAAATTAGCTGATATTATTTCAGGTTACTTTGTGCCAATTGTTATTGGGCTTGCTGTCCTTTCAGGATTAGCCTGGTACTTTGGAGGTCAAACAGGTATTTTCGCATTAACTATTGCCATCTCAGTTTTAGTTATCGCATGCCCATGTGCACTAGGTTTAGCTACACCAACAGCCATTATGATTGGAACTGGTAAAGGAGCGGAACACGGCGTTCTGATTAAAAGTGGTACAGCTCTAGAAACTACGCATAAAATTCAAACCATTGTATTTGATAAAACTGGAACGATAACGGAAGGGAAACCAAAAGTCACTGACATTGTTACAGCAAATGGTATTTCCGAAGAAGAACTATTAATTTTAGCAGCATCTGCTGAAAAGGGTTCTGAACATCCATTAGGTGATGCAATCGTTAAAGGTGCTGAAGAAAGAGGAATGAACTTCAAGAAAACGCAGGCCTTTAAAGCGATCCCAGGACATGGAATTGAAGTAACCATTGACGGCCACCATATGTTATTAGGAAACCGAAAATTAATGGATGATCGTAACATATCATTAGGATCTTTATCTAAAACATCAGATGAATTAGCCAGTCAAGGGAAAACTCCAATGTATATTACGATGAATGATAAAATTGCCGGTATTATTGCGGTAGCAGATACGGTTAAAGAAAATAGCATAAAAGCAATCCAAAAACTTCACAAAATGGGTATAGAAGTTGCTATGATTACTGGTGATAACAAACGTACCGCTGAAGCCATTGCCAAGCAAGTTGGCATCGATCGGGTACTAAGTGAAGTTCTACCAGAAGATAAAGCGAATGAAGTGAAAAAGCTGCAAGAAGAAGGCAAAAAAGTCGCAATGGTTGGAGATGGAATTAACGATGCACCTGCACTTGCACAAGCCGATGTTGGGATAGCCATTGGATCAGGTACCGATGTTGCAATGGAATCAGCTGATATTGTCTTAATGAGAAGTGATTTGATGGATGTTCCTACCGCAGTTGAATTAAGTAGATCAACCATTCGAAATATTAAGCAAAACTTATTCTGGGCATTTGGTTATAATACGGCAGGAATTCCATTTGCAATGGGAATTGTTTTCCTTTTTGGGGGCCCATTATTAAGCCCGGTCATTGCAGCTGCAGCTATGAGTTTTAGCTCTGTATCAGTATTACTCAATGCGTTGAGACTAAAACGTTTTAAACCTTCTTCTATTTAGAAGGAATGAAATAAAAATGAATAAATGAAAGGGGAAATATTTAATGAAAAAGAAACTAACCATAGAAGGAATGAAATGTGAAGGATGTGCCGATACGGTTCTTAAATGTTTAAAATCAATTGAGGGAGTTACGGAAGCTTCCGTTAACTTAGGAGATAAAAGTGCATTGGTTGAAAGTCATAATGAAGTAAGTGACCAAGCCATTCATGAATCATTAGCAAATGAAAAATATAAGGTTGTAAAGATTACTGAAGAATAGTCATTCTAAAAGTTCTTCAAGATTCATAATAAAAGTCCGATTTCTTCATTCAAAGGTATGGAGAAATCGGACTTTTTAAATCAATAAGCCCCAAAATGCAAAGGTACTTTGAAATAAGGGAAGGAGAATTAACTTGCAAAAGATTGCAATCATTGGAGGTGGCCCTGCAGGTTTAACTGCAGCAATAGAAGGAGCAAAAAGCGGATTAAGCGTGACGTTATATGAAAAGTTGGAAATTGGTGAAAACATTCGATGTGCGGAAGGTTTTTTTGATACATTAAACATGCTTGGGAAACCCCGATATGGGGTTAGGTTTAAGGTAGAAGAAATAGAACTCAAAATAAAATCAAAGTATGTATTTCCCTGTGACGACAAAATAAATATTTGGATGATTGATCGACGTGAATGGCAAAAAGGTTTAGCTGAAGAAGCAAGATCATTAGGCGTAAACATTATCGAAAACATTACTATAACGAAGGAATTCTTTATAGAACTCGTTTGGGAATACGATTGGATCATTGACAGTTCAGGAGCTATTTCAATAACTTCTCAAGTATATGGATTCCATAAATATTATAAAGATACATCTGCAGTTACGGTCCAATACACATTGGCAGGTGATTTTAGCGAATATTATGGGAGAATTAAGTTAGTACTTGAGGACCCTTATACAGGATATTACTGGATTTTTCCAAAATCAAAAAACGAAGCAAATGTTGGACTAGGAGTTTTTAAATCAACTAAATTAAATTTATGGGCAAAGCTAGATAGAGTACTTGAAAAAGAAGGGCTGTCTTCTTATAAAATAACAAAGAAAATGGGTGGGCTATGTCCTACTGTAAAGCTGGATAGATTGGTATATGATAATGTGTTGCTTGCAGGAGATGCAGCTGGCTTAGTTTCCCCATTACATGGTGGAGGGATAGATACTGCCTGTATTTCAGGCAAAATGGCCATTCAAAATATTTTACATAATCGTGTTGATTGTTATGAACGAGATTTGAGCAATATTTTAGATAGAAAGTTAGAGGGTGAAAGAGAGCTTTTTGAACGTTTAGTATCTTTAAATTCAGGAGTAATAGATTATATTATCAAAATAGTGCATCGATCGGGGAGAACATTAGGGGATTATGGAGTACTAAATGGAAGAATCCATAAATTTTTACAGTTAGGAATTATCCAGGCTCTGTTACCTACCAAGAAAAAGTGATTAATAAAATAATAGATATTAACTTCTATTAATCAAAAAGATCCTATTTCAATATATGAACCGGTTCTCTTGATGGGTGAAAATTAGTAAAATTGTTGATATCAGTGTGTTTTTAAGGGAATCACAATGGATTCCCTTTGGTTGTAAAATCTAGTTATCGTTTATTAATTCCTTTTGTTCTTACAGTTTCATTATTATAAATTTATTTATAGGGTACCATCAGGATAAACGGGCTTTCCTGACGGTACCCTTTTCAGAGTTAATAATTTTTAAAAGGTCAAGAAAGTCGTCCAGCACAAAGTCAGGCTGGTCCACCAGTTCCTCCTTTTTTAACTCACTCCATGACACAAATACACTCCGTACACCCGCATTTTTTGCACTAATAATGTCTTCGACGCTATCCCCGACCATTAATGCATGTTCAGGTGATTCAGCTAATGCATATAATGCTTTTTCTATTGGCTCGGGATTTGGTTTTGGATTAGTTACATCGTCAAAGGTAATAATGGTGTGAATAAAGTTGCTTATTTCGTCTAAATGACTACACCGACTAGTCATATAATTATGTTTGGAAGTGACAATCCCTAACTTGATACCTTTATCTGATAATAGCTGTATCACTTCTTTCGCATGAGGAAAGAAACTAGTAAGTGCATCATGGTTCGCGACGTCAAATTGACGGAAAGTATGCAACAATTCGTTAATATTACCTGAATAATACCTTTGAAAAGTTTTTGTTAATGGCTCACCAAAATAGCGTTTCAATTCCTTTTCATCTACATCTAAATTCAGATGTTTTTTTAATGTATGCTGAAAGGAAGCAACTACTAATTGGTTTGTATCCAAAATCGTTCCATCAAGGTCAAATAGAACAGTTGATATATCCTTGCTCATTATTTTTATATTCTCCTTTTCGTATCACTTTTTATTTCTCTTTTAAGTTTACAAAGGGAGAATGAGATGAATATGAGAAGAAGCTTAAATATAAATAAAAATTTTTACTTATTCCTGTTGATACTGGTAATTCTTATGTAATTCTTATCATTAACTCATATTTAATTTAACAAACGTATTTAAACTTAAAGTGGAGATAAAACGAGGATTATAGGAAGGTAGGGATTGAAATGAAGTTTCAAATAGGTCTTGATGTTGGTTCAACAACAGCCAAAATGGTCGTACTTAACGACAATCAAGAAATTGTCTTCAAATCATATCAGAGACATTTTTCTGATATTAAAAATACAATTTTACATCTATTTAGTACCTTAGCTCAAAAGGTTCCAACTGCTGAATTAAAAATAAATGCTAGTGGTTCTTCAGGATTAGGTTTATGTAAGGGAATGGGTGTTCCTTTTATTCAAGAAGTGGTTGCATGTACAGAGGCAGTCAAGTCCACTATGCCAAATATCGACGTTATCGTTGAACTCGGTGGAGAAGATGCGAAACTAATTTATTTAACAAATGGAATGGAGCAACGGATGAATTCAGCTTGTGCAGGTGGTACAGGTGCTTTTATCGATCAAATCGCATCATTATTAAATACAGATGCTGCAGGTCTTAATGACCTTGCTGCTTCAGCTGAAAAGATCTATCCGATTGCTTCAAGATGTGGTGTATTTGCTAAAATGGATATCCAACCACTCCTAAACGAAGGGGCAAGACGTGAAGATATAGCTGCTTCGGTATTTCAAGCGGTTGTCAACCAAACGATTGCCGGTCTTGCTAATGGCCGACCGATTCGTGGAAATGTTGCTTTTTTAGGTGGGCCGTTAACTTTTTTACCAGAACTTCGGAAACGGTTTATTGAAACCCTCCATTTAAAAGATGAACAAGTCATGTATAGCCAGGATGGACAGTACTATGTAGCGGTAGGGGCAGCTTTAGAAAGTGAAAAAAATGATGTGATCAAAATAGAGCAAATCATACAGCTATTAACCGATATGAATGAAGCAAAAGTGTCTTCTGCCTCCAGTGGAAATGAGCCTCTTTTTAGAGATATTCGGGAGTTAGAAGCTTTTTATCAACGTCATCGTCAAGCAACAGTAAAAAAGAGACCCCTTTCTACATATGTAGGAAATACCTATTTAGGCATTGATGCTGGATCAACAACAACAAAAATGGTTTTAATTGGTGAGGATAACGAAGTATTGTTTCATTTTTATGAAAAAAATAAGGGCAATCCCATTGAAACCGTTAGAGAAGGATTAATCAGCTTGTATCAAGTTCTTCCAAATGAAGTTACTATTTCTCGGTCAACCGTTACAGGATACGGTGAAAAATTAATTCAAGCAGCCTTTCACGTGGATGATGGTGAAATCGAAACAGTTGCTCATTATCAAGCAGCAAAGCAATTTCAGCCTGATGTTGATTT
>NZ_JVDT01000077.1 GCF_001076885.1 Bacillus sp. 522_BSPC | reverse complement strand
CTACAACAGCCTGTGAACGCCCCTTCACGCCCAGCTTCTGCATAGCATTAGAAATATGATTTCGAACTGTTTTTTCGCTTATGAATAAATCACTGGCGATTTCCTTAGTCGTTTTGTCTTGGACTAGCAGTTCAAATACTTCTCTTTCTCTTTTGGTTAATAATGGCTTGTGAGTAAATTCATTCTCCTTCAAGTAGTGTAACCCTCCTTGCCTTTGCCAGCTATGAACTTTGGGATGGGTATAGTTATAGTCTGAATATATTATGTAAAATGACAACTTGGAGTGACTGGATTTATGGAAATTGGGAAAGGTTTTTGCCTTTTTAATTTTTTCTTTTCCATTCCCTCTTTTTATTATGTATTTAGAAAAGAATTCCATTGTATAATTAGTATATATTTCCGTATTTAAACCAAGGAGGCAATGAATGAAAAAAGCATATCAGGTCGTAATTTCCGTTATAGTCATTTTTATTCTAAGTGCTTCCATCTATGCTACAAACAGTTTTTCCAATAATAAGGAACAAGTGAAAAGAGCTGTTGAAAATCATCTTTACAATATAAGACATTACAAGCAAAAGGCTATAAAAAAAATCGAGGTTCACTACGCCATGTTTGGATTTCATGCGATTGTCATTTTCCATGATGAAAAAGATGTTGCTTATACTTATATGTATAAATCTGAAAATAAAAGGGTTTATCAGCATTCTTTCAATAAGCTTAATGGAGATGCAATCTCCAGCATTATGGCCAAACATTCCGAGGAAAAGGAGTCATAATAAACTTCCTAAAAAATTAATGGTATAATGGAAAGAAAATTGCACTTCCAAATCTCTAAGTTTTGGTGATAATAATGGATTTAAACATTGAATTCTTGACTAAATTACATCAGGAGCTACTTCAGGATACATATTTTGATTATGAAGGAGAAGGTACTAGTTGTATTGACTTCGTTACCATAATGGGAGCCTTATTTTATTTTGAACACCAATCAAAAAAAGCAAAGAAGGATAATAAATTAATTATTCCAGTATTCCATGCAATCCTTTGGGAAGAAAACAGACCACTACTAGAAAAACTAATAGCTTGGATATTGGATGAACCTGTTCATCTTCAATTCCAACCAATCGATACTGATCTTCTTTCACCTTCGTTTTTACTGCCTAATCAGCATGATGTAACCTTGTTTTTAGATGATTTAGATTCCATCATTGGTGTTGCGCAAAATGCAAAGTCTTCTACTGCCTCCGATTATATTAGACTAGTAAATAAGGAAAATGGAAAATCAAAGCAAGGGAAACTAGCCTCCTTCCTGAGGAGTAAAGGAACAGATTCTACTGAGATTATTACCTTAAATTCAGCGATTTCCAAGAAAATTAGAAAGCAACAATCATCAGTTAGCCTCTGTCTACTCGTTTCGATTGCTGCTGTAAAAACATTTTTCAACGGTGGGAAGTATGTATATGTTTTCCAACTGAGTAAAATGAATCCAGATCCTTCAAATGGTTTTAATATATGGAAAAAATCAATGCATCCGAATACATTTAAACATTTAAATGATATTTATGCTGGTTTGGATCTTCATTTGCAAATTCAAACTCCTATACTTTTGAAATCTGTTCAGTCTCTCATGCTTGATTTGCCTAAAGAGTATAAAATCCAAATTAAGAACACGATAAGCTGTGTACGAATGAGTAGAAATGGAGCTATTCTTCCGTGTGGAATATGTCTTTCTTGCCTGCAAAGAAAAATAGCTTTATCCTCATGCAATAGCGAAGTGTATGATACGTTCTATCACTATGATTATGAGCAAAAAATATCAGATATAGAAAACGACGGAGATCGGACAATTTTTTTGGAAAGTATTCAACAAATGGAAAGTATCTGCGCTTATTTGGAAAACAAATTACCTATGCTATCTTTAGAAGAACAATATATAGCAAAGGAATTTGCCGATGCTTATTATCAATATATGACAAAGTATCAAACGTAAAGAAAGACCACCAAAATTGGTGGTCTTTTTGATTAATGATCACTACCAAAGAAATCCTTAAACGCTTGAAAAGTTGCTTCACGGTTTAATGCTGCAATCGATGTAGTCAATGGAATTCCTTTTGGACAGGACTGCACACAGTTTTGTGAGTTACCACAATTAGCTAGTCCACCATCTCCCATAATTTCTTGCAATCTCTCTTCTTTATTCATTTCTCCAGTTGGATGAGAATTGAAAAGACGAACTTGAGAAAGTGGCGCTGGTCCAATGAAATCTGATTTGCTATTTACGTTTGGACATGCCTCTAAGCAAACTCCGCAAGTCATACATTTCGATAACTCATATGCCCATTGTCGTTTTTTTTCTGGCATTCTTGGGCCTGGTCCAAGATCATACGTACCATCAATCGGGATCCATGCTTTTACTTTCTTCAAGCTATCAAACATTCGGCTGCGATCCACTTGAAGATCACGGACGACTGGGAATGTTCTCATTGGTTCTAAACGAACCGGCTGTTCCAATTGATCAATTAGCGCCGTACAGGATTGGCGTGGTTTTCCATTAATAACCATTGAACAAGCTCCGCAAACTTCTTCTAAACAGTTCATATCCCAAGCTACTGGAGATGTTTTTTTCCCGTCGCTTGTGACAGGATTTCTGCGAATCTCCATTAATGCAGAAATTATATTCATATTAGGACGATACGGCAAAGTAAATTCTTCTACATAAGATGGTGAATTAGGGTCATCTTGTCTTTCAATTTGTAACGTTACTGTTTTTTGCTCCCCCATTTTATTTCACTCCCTCTTTTTGCTTTGAATAATCTCTTTTTCTCGGTTTGATTAAGGAGGTATCCACTTCTTGATAATGGAAATCTGGCGCCTTGTTTCCACCAACAAATTTAGCCATTGTTGTTTTTAAGAAATCTTCATCATTTCTTTCCGGGAATTCCGGCTTATAATGTGCTCCACGGCTCTCATTTCGGTTGTATGCACCAAGGGTAATCACACGTGCTAGCTGAAGCATATTCTCTAATTGACGAGTAAATACGCCTCCTTGATTCGACCATTTTGCCGTGTCATTAATATTAACATTTTTATAACGCTCTAATAGCTCTTGAATCTTATCATCTGTTGCAAGCAACTTATCGTTGTAACGAACAACTGTCACATTGTCAGTCATCCATTCTCCTAATTCCTTATGAAGAACATAGGCATTTTCTGTTCCATCCATTTTCATGATATCCTGCCATTTGGATTCTTCTTGTTTCATAGCTGAATCATATAGAGCAGATGATAAATCTTCTGTGCTTTTGCTTAATCCACTGATATATTTAACCGCATTTGGACCTACTACCATGCCGCCATAAATTGCCGAAAGTAAGCTATTTGCTCCCAAACGGTTGGCTCCATGCTGAGAATAATCACATTCTCCTGCAGCAAATAGGCCTGGGATATTCGTCATTTGATCATAATCCACCCATAATCCACCCATAGAGTAATGAACTGCAGGGAAAATTTTCATCGGAAGCTTACGTGGATCTTCGCCAGTGAATTTTTCGTAAATCTCGATAATGCCGCCTAGCTTAATATCAAGCTCTTTTGGATTTTTATGAGATAGATCTAAATACACCATGTTTTCCCCATTGATGCCGAGCTTTTGATCGACACAAACATGGAAAATTTCGCGGGTTGCGATATCCCTTGGCACAAGGTTTCCATAAGCTGGATACTTCTCTTCTAAGAAATACCATGGTTTCCCATCTTTATACGTCCAGATACGGCCGCCTTCCCCACGAGCTGATTCACTCATTAAACGGAGTTTATCATCACCTGGAATTGCAGTTGGATGAATTTGGATAAATTCACCATTTGCATAATAAGCTCCTTGCTGATAAACAACAGATGCTGCTGAACCAGTATTGATAATGGAGTTCGTAGATTTTCCGAAAATAATTCCAGGACCTCCTGTTGCCATAATAACAGCATCTGCAGGGAAGGATTTAATCTCCATTGTCTTTAAATCTTGGGCTTTAATTCCTCTGCATACCCCTTCATCATCTGTGATAATTCCAAGGAATTCCCAACCTTCATACTTTACCACAAGCCCATCGACTTCATAACGTCTTACTTGTTCATCTAATGCATAAAGTAACTGTTGTCCAGTTGTTGCTCCGGCAAAGGCTGTTCGATGATATTGAGTTCCTCCAAAACGACGGAAGTCAAGTAATCCTTCTGGTGTCCGGTTAAACATAACACCCATTCTATCCATCAAATGGATAATTCCTGGCGCAGCTTCAGCCATTGCTTTAACTGGCGGTTGGTTTGCTAAGAAGTCCCCACCGTACACTGTATCGTCAAAATGTTCCCAAGGAGAATCTCCTTCCCCCTTCGTATTTACCGCTCCATTTATTCCACCTTGAGCACAAACGGAATGTGATCTTTTTACAGGCACAAGGGAAAACAGTTCTAAAGGAGTCCCTGTTTCTGCTACTTTGATTGCTGCCATTAATCCTGCCAAGCCACCGCCAACGATGATAACTTTCCCTTTCTTCATAACAAACGTTCACTCCCTCATCTATTGCTCTATTAATCTACTATTATTAAACAAATGCAAAAATTGCTCGTACACCTACAATTGTTAATGCAACAAAAATTCCTAGTGTTACATATGTATTAATTCGTTGCGATTTAGGAGAAACCGTAATACCCCAACTAACACAGAAGGACCATAATCCATTAGAGAAGTGGAAAATTGTTGAGATAACTCCTACTAAATAGAATACTAACATCCATGGATTAGCTAAATTTTCACTCATCATCTCATAATTTACTTCTTGCCCTAATTGTGCAGCCACTCTTGTTTCCCATACATGCCAAACGATAAATATTAATGTGATAATCCCTGTCACCCTTTGGATATAGAACATCCAATTTCGAAAGTATCCATAATTTTTTGTATTATTTTTGGCTGTAAACGCAATATAGATTCCATAAATTGCATGATACAATATCGGTAAAAATATTACAAAAATTTCAAGAAAATACCGAAAAGGCAAATGCTCCATAAATCCAGCTGCCTTATTAAAAGATTCTGGACCGTTAGTTGCAAAATGATTGACAACTAAATGTTGGATTAAAAATACCCCTACGGGAATTACCCCTAATAAAGAGTGAAGCCTTCTGAATAAAAACTCTCGATTTGCTGCCATAAAATTCCCCCCTAATTGATGACATACTCCCTTTGCCCATAAAGCGATAACATAACCAAAAATTCTTACAATTTAGTGACAATTTAATTGTACTCTTAAAAAAAAATGCGGTCAAGAAAACGGATACATTAAATAAATTTTCTTTCGCTTTTTTTCTATCTATATGTGAAAAAAAGTAAAAATTTCCTCCTTTCTATTATTCGCATAAATTTAATATGCAAATCAAATAATAGAATCAACAACAAAGCCATTTAGAAAATATTTTTAATACAAATTTTGATTACAGCAACCTAATATTTTGATATTGGTTTGGGGACTGCAACTTCTTGTTTTACCTGCTTTTTCTCCCCTTTCCTCCTTTCTTACAGGAATTTGATTCCCTGCTGTTCGCAACTTTTATGAAAAAGTTATAACCTACTAAATGAGCTTTCAAGAGTGTTTGGCATTGCTAAATTAAAAAATCATTCTCTTTTCTTATGATTTTTTTTCGTTTATACAGTATACTATTTAGACAATATATTTTATTCTATTTTATTGGAATCCATACTTTTTTACATCATTAATTATTGTATGGAATAATCCTTCATGACTTAATATGATGACTTTTTAAGGAGATTACTTCTTCTAAGTAAGTGAATATAATAGAATGGTAGAAAGAGGAGAGCATATTGAGTAATTTAACATCCGTAGAAGAAAAAAAACAGGTGGAAGCTGCTGATCCGCTTACTGTTCCCGCATATGGATATGAATTAATTCGAGAAATACTTATCCCAGAATTATTAGGCCGTGAAACCCCTGATCTTTTATATTGGGCAGGTAAACGTATTGCTCGCTTATTTCCTTTACAGGCAATAGAAGAAGCTTATGCTTTTTTTCAAAAAGTCGGATGGGGTAATTTAGAAGTCGTGAAACAAACCAAAAATGAAATTACCTATCATTTATCCAGCGAACTCATTGAAAAAAGATTAAAGGAAAAAGGGAAATGCACATTTCAACTAGAAGCAGGATATTTAGCTCAGCAATATGAGCAGACAAAAAATGTTATTACTGAAGCCTTTGAAGACCCAAAAAGAAAAAATCATAAAGTTACCATTACTGTTCGATGGGATAGTAAAGATTCAGTAGTGGAATAATGAGGTGACTCCATATGACGTAGGAATTTTCTATCAGTTCCTTACGTCATATGGAGTTTTTTAAATGATGAATGCATTTATTTTTTCTTGGAGTTCGACTGCTACATCTGATAATGAGCTGGCTGCTGCTTTTATTTCTTGCATTGCAGCTAATTGTTCTTCGGTTGAGCTTGCCATTTCCTCAGAATAAGCTGCATTCTCGCTTGAAATGGTTAATAATTCATTTGCTGATATACTTACCATTTGTACCTGCTCTGCTATTTGATTAGACAGATTAGCAACTTCCGTCATCTGTGGTGAAATGTTTTTTACACGATGAATAATGCCACTAAAGGCTTCAAAAGTTTGCTCGGATGCCAGTATTCCCTTTTGAACACTTTTTGTAACTGTTTCCATCCCGTCAACAGTTGTTTTTGTATTCGTCAAGATGTTAGTAATAATATCGGCAATTTCTTGCGCAGATTGTTCTGACTGCTTGGCAAGTTTTCCAACTTCTGTCGCAACTACGGCAAATCCTTTTCCATGCTCACCTGCTCTTGCAGCTTCTATTGCTGCATTTAAGGCAAGCAAATTTGTTTGGTTAGCTATTCCACTAATAGTCTCTACAATAGATTCTATTCTTTGCGAGTGTTCTTGTAAGGAATGAATTTGCTGATTCGATGCTTCAACGGAATGATATATTTCATTCATCTGGCTCAGCGTATTGTTTACCGTATTCTCTCCTTCTTGTGCCTGAATGACTGTCTCATTTGTCAATGTGGAAACAATTTTTGCATTTTCGGCAACTTTATTAACATGATTCTCTATTTCCTTTAATGCATTAGAATTTTCCATTAAATTATCCTTCTGTATTTCGGCCTTACTTGAAACTTCCTCCAATGCTCCAGCTACATATTCAGATGCAGATGCTGTTTGATCAGAGCTTGCAAGCAATTGCTCAGACGAAGCGGCAATATGTTCCGATTTTTCGTTTACATCTTTAATGATACTATGTAGATTTTTTGCCATATTTTTAAACGCGTGAGCTACTTGGCCTATTTCATCCTCTCTATAAATGTCTACTTTCTCTGTTAAGTTCCCCTCACTCATTTTTATTGCTGTTTCCTTCAAGTTATTTAATGGTCTAATAAAGGAATTAATGAGCAAGAATACAAAGAATCCGCTTACTAATAACGACACTACAATTACTAGAACAGTTTGATACAAAATAGGAAAAGTCATATCATTAATTTCTGACTTATCTACAACACCAGTGATTTTCCAGCCTACTGTTTCATTCGTTATATATTGCAGAATATAGTTATTTTCTCCATCGGCTAGATCGATGCTTCCCTCATTTTTGTCGAACATTTGATTAAACACTGTCTGTTCAGCAGCTGTACCGGCTTCTTCCTTTGGATGTACAATATATTTTTTATCTTGATTTAAAATGATGATATAGCCTTTATCACCTATTTTTACATCTGAAACCAAGCTTTTTATTCGCTCTAAGCTAACTTCCATTCCTACTACACCTTTTTTATCCTCCGTCTGTTTAGAAACAGCCACAACTAAACTGCCTGTAGCAATCGAAGTATAGGGACTAGAAACGTAAACAACCCCCTCTTTCTCCATCCCGTTTGTGTACCATGCATCTTTCCTTGGATCATAGCCTTTTCCTTGAATACTATTCGGAGATTGGATGAGTGTTCCTTCTTTAGAACCAAAGAAAACGCTCTCAATTTCTGGATTCATTTCCATGTATTTATCAAATTCTGTCTTTACCGTCGAATAACTTTCTTCTGATTCATCAAAATTAACTTTTTCCGAATAAATCACCGTTTGATAGATACTGGTGCCTAATGTATTCCTAATAATATTGTCGACTATTTTTACGTTTTCAGACGAAGTATTTAAAAATTGATTTTCCATTTCATTTCTCGCTTTTATATATGAAAACGTGCTAATAATTAAACTTGGAATAATTAATATTAGTGCAAAAGAAATAATCATTTTGGTTTTCAACTTCATTTTAAATCTTGTTTTGCTCTTCTCCTTAGTTCTTTTTACCCTATTCCAACTCATTTTCTTCATAGCAGAACCTCCTTTATAGTAAAATATTCCTCTTTTTATATCTTACCATATATATTAAGCGTTTTCATAACAAAATTTTCTATTTTCCATTTTTGAAAATCAAACTAAAAAGCCGCTCCCTAATCCAAGCTTTTGGAAAGAAGCGGCTTTTTGTTTTTATGCATTCACTGGAATTTTACTTAATTCAAACGCATCATGCAATGTTTCTACTGCTTTAACCATATTCTCTTTTTCGATAACAGTGGAAACTTTAATTTCTGATGTGCTCACCATTTTAATAACAATTTCTTCAGCTGATAATACTTTAAACATATCTGCTGCAACACCTGGATTGGAAATCATTCCAGAACCAACAATAGATACCTTGGCTAAGCCTTGTTCAGAAGTAACTTTATCATATCCTAGTACACTCTTATTTTCTTCTAATACTTTTAAGGTTTCTTCTAAATCACTATCTTTAATGGAAAATGATAGGTTTGTCAGCTGATCATTAGTAAGACTTTGGATAATAATATCTACATTTATATGATGAGATGCAAGTGTTGTGAAAATAGTAGAAAGACTTGTTAACGGATTTTTTAATCCAAATACCGTAACACTCGTAATATTATCTTCAAACGCAACTCCACGTACGACTAAATTTTGTTCCATTGAAACTTCCTCCTCGATGATTGTTCCTTCTTCTTGTTCCATACTGGAGCGGACCACTAATGGAACCTGATAGTTTTTTGCATATTCTACCGCTCTTGGATGCAGAACCCCTGCCCCTAAATTCGCTAATTCTAACATTTCATCGTAGGAAATAGCTAATAGCTTTCTAGCATTTTTAACAAACCGAGGATCTGTTGTGAAAACACCGGTTACGTCTGTATAAATGTCACATTTATCCGCTTTTAGCGCTGCTGCAATAGCAACTGCTGTTGTATCAGAACCACCGCGACCAAGTGTGGTAATATCACCAGCTTCTGTAACTCCTTGAAATCCTGCGACAATAACCACTTTACCATCTTGAATTTGCTTTTGAACTTTTTCTGTTTGCATGTTTAAGATTCTAGCATTGCCATGAACGTCCTCTGTTTCTATTCCTGCTTGCCAACCAGTATAAGAAATAGCGTCAACGCCTTTTGCCTGTAACGCCATGCTAAGAAGGCTAATTGTAATCTGCTCTCCAGTTGATAGTAATACATCCATTTCCCGTTTGGACGGCTTTGGATTTATTTCATTTGCTAGCGTCACAAGGGAATCTGTTGTTTTCCCCATTGCAGAAACAACAACAACTACATCATTGCCTCGATTTTTTTCCTCCATTACTCTTTCTGCTACATGTAGTATTCTTTCAGCACTACCTACTGATGTTCCACCGAACTTTTGTACAACTAAACCCAAAGTCATTCCCTACCTTCTTGTAATCTTAGAGGTTTCTTTTTCTTTCTCATTGCTTTTTATTTATGTATTTCCTTTTCTTTTCCAATAATTTTAAATTCCAGAAAAAACGGATTAAAAAAAGCAATGAGAAATATCTCATTGCTGTGCAGGCCAATAATAGTATTAATTCGCACAAACAGTGAGATAGCTCTCCAAAACAGTTCCTTGTTTTGACAATCTTACATTTATTCAATGCAAAACCAGTAAAAAAAGCCATGAGAGCTTTCTTTACTTCGGCGATCTATCCCTTTCATAATTCTTCTCTGAAGCTCATTCTTCTCCGAATTATTACTATTGAAGTTCGCACCTCTACCTTCACTTATTAAGTTATAAGTTGCCATCATTATAGCATAATGTTTTCATTCCAACAAACATTATTTTCTATTCTTGTAATTTAGCAAGTAGCTGTTCCGCCACATTTGTTGGTATTCCAATTTCTAAGAACTCTTCCATCGAGGCTTCTTTCATTTTCTTGACTGAACCAAAAGTCTTTAACAATAATTTTCTACGTTTCTCCCCAATGCCAGGAATATCGTCTAATATAGATTGAAAAGCATTTTTCCCTCTTAATTGACGATGAAACGTAATCGCAAAACGGTGAACTTCATCTTGGATTCTCTGCAATAAATAGAATTCCTGACTATTTCGCTCCAGTGGAATAATCTCTAAGGGATTTCCATATAGCAGCTGTGAGGTACGGTGCTTGTCGTCTTTCACTAATCCCGCAACTGGAATATCTAAGCTCAATTCGTCTAGCAGAACCTCTCTAACTGCCTCTAAGTGTCCCTTGCCTCCATCAATTAAAAGTAAGTCTGGCAGTGGCAATCCTTCTTTTAAAACTCGTTGATACCTTCTACGAACTACTTCACGCATCGATTCGTAGTCATCTGGACCTGTTACTGTCTTAATTTTATATTTGCGGTATTCTCGTTTCGACGGTTTTCCATCGATAAATACAATCATTGCAGACACAGGATTTGTCCCTTGAATATTACTATTATCAAAAGCTTCAATTCGGAGCGGAGTATATATACCGATTTGCTTCCCTAGGTTTTCAACCGCTTTTATTGTCCGCTCTTCGTCTCTTTCGATTAAGGCAAACTTTTCTTTTAAGGCATTTTTCGCATTTTTATTTGCCAATAAAACAAGTTCCTTTTTTTGTCCCCTTTGTGGCTTTGTTACTTTTACCTTTAATAACTGTTCAACAATATCCCCTTGTATATCGTCTGGAAGATAAATTTCCTTTGGCTTAAAATGATTGGCTTTATCATAAAATTGTCCTAGATAAGTCAACATTTCCTCTTCCGGCTCTTGATAAATAGGGAACATACTAACATCTCGTTCAATTAGTTTCCCTTGCCGAACAAAAAATACTTGAACACACATCCAACCTTTGTCATAGGAATAGCCAAAAATATCTCTGTCCACTAAATCCGTCATCATCATTTTCTGCTTTTCCATTGTTGCTTCAATATGGGCAATTTGATCGCGATATTCCTTCGCGCGTTCAAAATCTAATTCTCCTGATGCTGCCATCATTTTTTCGGACAAGTCTTTTTTTATTTCTTTGTACCCACCATTTAGGAATTTTGTAATATCATCCGTCATTTTCTTATATTCCTGCTCACTAACCTCATTCACACATGGAGCCAGACATTGCCCCAAATGGTAATATAAACATACTCTATCTGGTAATACATTACACTTCCGTAAAGGATAGATTCGATCAAGAAGCTTCTTCGTCTCATTAGCCGCTTGTACATTCGGATATGGACCGAAATACTTTCCTTTATCCTTCTTTACATTTCGCGTTGTAATGAGTCTTGGATGTTTTTCTGCCGTTAATTTGATAAACGGATAGCTTTTATCATCCTTCAACATAATATTGTATTTTGGATCATGCTTTTTAATCAGATTTATTTCTAAAATAAGCGCTTCGATATTGGAAGAGGTTATGATATATTCAAAATCTTCTATTTCATTGACTAGTCTTAATGTCTTTCCATCGTGAGAGCCTGTAAAATAGGAACGAACCCGATTTTTCAGCACTTTTGCTTTTCCAACATAAATAATCGTGCCTTGTCGGTCCTTCATTAAATAACAACCAGGCTGATCAGGTAAGATCATTAATTTATTTTTAATGATATCGTTCAATGTTTTCCCTCCCAGCATGCAAACCTAAACAAACGAACATATATACTATCTTCTCTAATTATAGAGAATTTCATCGAATCATCAAGGAAAAAGTATAGGATGGAAATATTTTATGAGAACGGTTTTATTTTTGGATTCGGATTGGATGGGTTTTGCCTTTTTAATAAATTAATTATTGGTTGAGATATTTCCTCGATGAATGCCACTTATTTGTTTTTCCTATTATTTGTGGTTTTCATTCCTTCTATGAACGCCTCTTTTCTTGCTTTTCCTCTTACTCGTGGTCTTTATCCCTCCCCAGAACCCACCATTTACAGAAACATATCTACATACATCCTTCGTTCCACCAATAAAAAAACTGTAAACACTTCCTCATTTTCTGAGTGTGTCTACAGTTATTTCCTCTTCAAAGAAGATTAAATTCTTTATTAAACATGTTTAGATAATAATTCTGAAAGAGCTTCTTTAGGTTGGAAACCTACTACTTTATCTACAACTTCACCATCTTTAAGAACTAGTAATGTTGGAATACTCATTACGCCAAATTTAGATGCTGACCCTTGGTTTTCATCTACATCTACTTTTACGATTTTTACACTGTCTCCGATTTCTCCATCTAGTTCTTCTAGAACAGGAGCAATCATTTTACAAGGTCCACACCATGGAGCCCAGAAATCTACTAGTACTACACCTGAACCTGTTTCTTCTTGGAAAGTTTGATCTGTTGCATGTGTAATTGCCATTTATTATTTGCCTCCTTATTTGATAATCTAACAATATCGAAAGTATACCATGCTTTCAAGAATGATACTAATAATATGTTTCAAATATCATTTTCCCCTATAACTTGATAATACATTCAAGATATTTCGATTGTTGGATTGTCCCATTCTTTCATTAAGGCAGGGATTATTTCAAAGAGGTCTCCTACAATTGCATAATCGGCTACTTCAAAAATAGGCGCATGAGGATCTTTGTTAATGGCTATGATTGTTTTGGCTGATGTAACACCCACTAAATGTTGGATGGCTCCGGAAATACCGCAAGCAATATAAAGATCAGGAGCTACAGTTTTACCTGTTTGACCAAGTTGCATTGATGCATCACATACACCTAATTCTACAGCTCCTCTTGATACACCAACCGTTCCACCAATAGTTTTTGCTAATTGATTAATCAGAGCAAACCCTTCTTCATTCTGAATTCCCCTACCCGCACCAACAATAATCTTTGCATCCTCCAAATTAAGCGTCTGCTGCTTTTTTTGTTCTAGTCCAATTAAAGTCGGAATAGATTTATCAATTTTTACTTTTAAGGAACGAATCGTACAATTCCTTTCTAACTTCTTCTGTGAAGCTTTCCACTTTTTCGGCTTAATTGTTAGAAAAAAAGTGGGCGTATTTACTTCTATTTTCTCTATTAATTTTCCAGAGTAAACAGGTCGAGTTAAGAATAACCTTTTTTCATTATATTCAACGCTCTCTACATTCGAATACAAAGGAATATCTAATTTTTCACTTAAATAGGGAGAAATGGCTTTGCCTATATCTGTGTGTCCCCACAGAAGGATAGCAGGATTAAGTTGGTCCCATACGGATAAAAGTGCTTTAGCATAAGGTTCATTTGAGAATCTAGAAAGCAAAGGATGCTCCACTAAAACAATTTGATCAACATCATATTGTTGCAATTCGCAAGCATCTTTTTTTCTATCTTCTCCCATTAATAAAAGGATAATCTCCGCCTCCCCTTGTAGTTGCTTTGCAGCTGAAATACACTCAAGGGTGATGGAGGAAATTTTATCTTGTTGATATTCGCCCAAAATAATAATTTTATCTTTCATTATTAATTCCTCCACTTATTCATGTAATGACTTTAACAATTTTGCTAACGCCATTACCTTTTCTTGTGTTTCTCCTTGAAAGATTGTCTGCTTTCGTTTCATTTTAGGGTATGCGTACTGTTTCGATTTTTCTTTTAATGCCATTTCTTCTGACTGCTTATACACTAAGGGTTTCTTTTTTGCCTTCATAATTCCAGCAAGTGAGGGCAGACGTGGAACATGTAATCCTTGTGGAATGGTGACTAAGAAAGGAAAAGCAACACAAAATGTTTCTATGTCCCCATCCGTGTTTCGTTTTAATATGGCGCTTTCTTCCTCTTTTTCGATTTTGACTGTTTTGGTAAAAAAGGGAATATCTAATAAGGCAGCAACTCGAGGTCCTACTTGACTAGTTGCTCCATCTGTAGAAAAATCTCCTGCTAAGATGATGTCAAAGTCAATCTCTCGCAAATATTCAGCGATTTTTTTAGCTATGGATGGCGCTTCATCTTCTGATGGGTGACATTCTATTAAAACAGCCCGATCTGCTCCCATAGCTAAAGCAGCTCTTAGTTGTTTCTCCCCTTCTTTTCCGCTTATCATTAACACTGTAATTTCGGTATTATATTTCTCTTTAAATTGCAATGCTTCTTCTAAACTAATTGCATCTGGCGGGTTGATGATGAAGTTATCGTCTTCCACAAAAACTTGTCCAGAATCAAGCACTAAAGATGCTTCAGGTGAAATGGTCCTCGATAATAAGACAACTAGATGCAATGCTTTATTACTCATTTATTTCTTCACTTTCTTCCTTTAATTGTCTTCTCAATATTTTACCAATTGCCGTTTTTGGAAGTTCTTTCCTAAATTCATAGATGCGAGGAACTTTAAACGACGCCAGCTTGCTGCGCATATATTTATTCAATTCTTCTTCCGTCACGGTCATGCCTTCTTGTAAAACGACAAATGCTTTAACCGTTTCTCCTCTATAAGGATCTTTTACACCAACAACTGATGCTTCCATAATAGCTGGATGTTCATACAAGACTTCTTCAATTTCACGTGGATAAATATTAAATCCACTGGCAATGATAATATCCTTTTTTCGATCGACGATATAAAAATAACCTTTTTCATCCATATATGCGATATCACCTGTTAATAACCAGCCATCTTTTAAAACTTTCTCGGTTTCTTCTTCATTATTCCAATAGCCTTTCATTACTTGTGGTCCCTTAATACCAAGTTCTCCAACTTCACCTACTGGTAACATTTCTCCTGTTTCTATGGAAAAAATTGCAGCATCTGTTCCAGGCCATGGCACACCAATGCTTCCTTTCACTATTTCATTGTCCCAAAGGAAATTCACATGGGTAACGGGAGATGTTTCTGTTAATCCATATCCCTCTACAATCTTTCCACCTGTCTTTTGCTCAAATTTTTCGATAACCTCGACTGGTAATGGAGCAGATCCACTTATCGCTCCTTTAATGGAAGAAAGATCGTATTTCTTAATATCTGGATGATTCATTAATCCAATATAAATAGTAGGTGCGCCTGGAAAGATAGTCGCTTTTTGTTTTTGGATTGTTTTTAATAGATCTGTTGCGTCAAATCTTGGAACAAGAATCATCTTATACACTTCCATCACAGATAAAACAAGGACTGTCATAAGACCATACACATGGAATAATGGCATTACTGCAAGCATGATTTCCTTGCCTTTTTCCATCTTATATAGCCATTGTCTACACATAGAGGTATTTGAAACTAAATTTTGGTGGGTTAGAATAACTCCTTTAGGAAATCCTGTCGTACCTCCTGTATATTGCAGGATTGCTATATCTTTTTCAAAACTAATCGATACTTCTTTAAGCTTATAGTTCTTCTTTATTGTTTGGGTAAAAAGATGAGTGGATTTTGATGATGGAATAATTGGAGGCTTTCCCTGCTTTTTTGCTTGCACGAAAGGATAGACAATATTTTTTGGAAATGGAAGGTAATCTTTAATAGAAGTTACAATGATATGTTCTAAATCTGTTTGCTCCTTCACTTTCTCCACTCTGTTATAAAGCATATCTAATGTAATAACTGCTTTCGCACCTGAATCTTTCAATATAAATTCTATTTCTCTTTCTTGATACAAAGGATTTACCGGAACTACAATAGCTCCCGCCTGCAAAATCGCATAAAAGCTAATAACTGTTTGAGGAATATTTGGAAGCATTACAGCAACCCTATCCCCTTTTTCTATCCCTAAATTTTGTAGATATGCTGCTAATTTTAATGTTTTTTTGTATAGTGTTTTAAAAGTCATTTCTTTTCCCATAAAATGAATGGCTTTATGCTTTGCATACTCTTTTGCGGCATTTTCTAATAATTGTGGGAGAGTATCTGCCCGATAGTAGACATTTTTGGCTATTTGGTCGGGGTAAAGTTTTAACCATCTTTTCTCAGTTTCCAACACAATTCCTCCATTTAATTCTATTATTGTACTAGCTTATTATATGGAAGAATACTTTAATTGGATTATGTATAAGCCTACTTTTAATCGAATAGAAAAAATAGGCTTATATTGCTGGAACCAAGTAAAAGGGACCATCACTAAGTGAAAGCCCCTTTAATTTGGTCATTATTAAGAAATGCCTGCTCCTATAACGAAAGATAAACCGATGGATATAATCATGGAAATAAACCCTACAGCTCGATTATCATTTTTTATTTCTTCATCAATCTTAAATTTTGGTGTTAAAAATTCAAAAATGAAATAGCCGATTAGTAATAGTATAAATCCATACACACCCCATACTATCATTGTCAATAAAGAGTCATTATGCATAATCGAATGTCTAAATACATTTGCAATACCGAATATTTTGCCGCCTGTAGCCATAGCAACAGCAATATTGCCATTTTTGATTTCATCCCAATTATTATATTTTGTGACGAGTTCAAAAATAGCCAAAAATACAACTAGGCTTAAAATAACAACACTATAATCTCCTGCCGTTTTTACATATTCATTTTCCCAAAATTGATCCATAAGGTTTCTCCTCTACCATTTTCTTTAAAAGAAGGGATTATTTAAATTCCACTACAGTTACGCCGCTTCCACCTTCTCCTGCTTCCCCAAAACGAATTCTCTTCACCGCTCTATGATTTTTTAAATACTCTTGAACACCTGAGCGAAGTGCACCTGTTCCTTTTCCATGAATAATCGAGACACGAGGATAGCCAGCAAGGAGACTATCATCAATATATTTTTCTACTCTTGCTAAAGCATTCTCGAATCTTTCGCCACGCAAATCTAATTCCAAGCTCACATGATAATCTCTTCCTTTTATTGTAGCAAGCGGTTTTGTTTCCACTACCTTTGGTGCTTTTATGAATTCAAGATCCTTTTCTTTCACTTTCATTTTCATAATGCCAATTTGAACTTGCCATTCCTTATCTGAAACCTTTTCTAGTAATTGTCCCTTTTGATTAAAGGTAAGGACCTTTACTTCATCTCCTGGCTGATAAACATGGTTTGTATTGGCTGCTGCTTGTTGTTTTTTTATTTCTATTTGTGGCGTTGCATCCTCTAAACGTTTTCTAGCATCAATTAATTCATGCTCCTTAATTTCAGCACGTTTTTCAAGCTGCATTTTTCTTAAATCACCAATTACAGCTTCTGCTTCTTTCTTTGCTTCTTCCATAATTTCCTTTGCTTCTTTTTTCGCTTTTTCCTGCAGTGTTTCTTTCTTTTCGTAATATTCCATTACCTGTTTCTGTAAATCACGATGAAGCATTTCTGCTTGCTTTAATAAATCTTTAGCATCTTCATGCTCCCGTTCAGCCTGTCTACGGCTTTCTTCTAAAGAAGCAATCATATTCTCAATTTTATTACTGTCTTCACTAACATGTGAACGAGCCGTTTCAATAACATCTTCTTTTAAACCTAGTCGTTTACTAATCTCAAAGGCATTACTTCTACCTGGTACGCCGATTAGTAATCGATAGGTTGGGCTTAGTGTTTCAATATCAAATTCTACACTCGCATTCACAACACTTTCTCTGTTATATCCGTATGCCTTTAGCTCTGGATAGTGAGTTGTTGCGATAACCCTTGCACCTCTTTTATTTACTTCATCAAGAATAGAGATAGCAAGTGCTGCCCCTTCTTGCGGATCTGTTCCTGCTCCTAACTCGTCGAATAAAACAAGGCTCTCATGGTCCACCTTTTCAAGTATGCCTACGATATTTACCATATGGGAGGAGAAAGTACTCAATGATTGTTCAATAGATTGTTCATCTCCAATATCTGCATAAACGGATTTAAATACACCCATTTCAGAACCATCTAAAACTGGAATTTGGAGTCCTGCCTGCGCCATTAACGTACATAGTCCTACCGTTTTTAAGGTTACCGTTTTACCACCTGTATTTGGCCCTGTTATCACAATCGATTTATACGTATCTCCAAGGACAATGTCATTTGCTACAACAACTTCTGGTGGTATAAGTGGATGCTTAGCCTTAAGAAGTACAATTTTTCCCTCATCGTTGATTTTTGGTTTCGATGCTTTTAAGCGGTGAGCGTATTTGGCTTTTGCAAACATAAAATCAATGTCAGCTAATACCGTAACAATATGCAATAATTCCTCTTCATTTTGCGCAACAAGTGCCGTCAATTGGGTCAAAATACGGTCTATCTCTTGCTGTTCCTTGACTCGAATTCCTTGCAACTCATTATTTAAGGTAACTACAGACTGTGGTTCAATAAACAAAGTTTGCCCTGAAGCACTTTGATCATGAACAATTCCACCATAATTCCCTCTATATTCTTGTTTAACTGGAATAACATAGCGATCATTTCTTATTGTAATAATACTGTCTGAAAGCATCTTTTGGGCATTTGAGGAACGAATCATACTTTCTAGCTTCTCCCGTACCTTTGCTTCGTTTCTACGCAATTGATTTCTCAACGTTCTGAGTGTATCACTTGCACTGTCTAGAACCGAACCCTGTTCATCAATCGCCATCTTTATTTCTTCTTCTAATTCGGCTAATACCGTGATACTATCTGTTAAGGTAAAAAGAATAGGCACAGCTTCTTCTTCATGAAATTCTTCAATGAAACGTTTCATTTGTCTACTAGTATGAACAGTACTTGCAACATGATTTAATTCGATAGGACTCAGCATTCCACCGATAGAAGACCTTTTCACATGGGCACCGATATCATAAATCCCATCAAGAGGAATTGTTCCCCGCATTCGGTATACTTTAGCCGCTTCATCTGTTTCTTCTTGCCATCTTACTACCTCATTGTAATCCGTTGATGGAATTAGTTCTTCTACTTTATTTCTGCCTAAAGAGGAAGAAACATGCTCCATTAATTGCGCTTTTATTTTATCAAATTCTAACGTTTTTAATACTCTTTCCTGCATGGAGTAATCTCCTTTGCTATCCCGCTTATGGGTTAATGATGTTTGTAAGTATTCTCTATTTGCTTATATATTAGCCTTTATACAAAAATTCCAATAGTTCTTCCTTTGTCATCGCATTTAGGACCGTCGATTTTTTAATCCAGCCTTTTTTTGCTGTGGAAACACCTATTGCCATATTATGAAGCTCATGCTTATAATGGGCATCTGTATTAATAACAATCTTCACGCCAGCATCCTGCGCCATTTTAATATACGTAGCATTTAAATCTAAACGGTTCGGATTACTATTTAGCTCCAAAACAGTGTTCGTTTCTTTTGCTAATTGAATAAGCATGTCCATATCGACAGCATATCCATCCCTTTTCCCAATTTTTCTACCAGTTGGGTGTGCAATGATATCGACATACTTATTTTCCATGGCTGCTTTTAAACGAGTCATAATCTTTTCCTTCGATTGGGAAAACGCAGAATGAATGGAAGCAATAACAATATCTAATTCTTTCAATAAATCTTCCTCATAATCTAAAGTCCCATCAGGAAGAATATCCATTTCCGCCCCAGCTAAAATAGTGATATCATCATACTTTGCATTAAGTCTTTTAATTTCTTGTATTTGCTTGCGTACTCTTTCTGGTGTTAATCCATTTGCTACCTTTAAATATTGGGAATGGTCCGTTATCGCCATATATTGATAGCCTAAATGACGGTTCGCTTCTACCATTTCCTCTAATGTATGTGCACCATCACTTGCTGTTGTGTGCATATGCAAATCACCTTTAATATCTTCCAAGGAAATGAGCTCACTTTGATCTGAATAGTTGTCTACTTCTTTTCCATCTTCTCTTATTTCAGGAGGAATGAATGGTAGTCCGAAATAATGATAGAAAGCTTCTTCTGATTCGAAGGTTTTAATTTCTCCTGTTTCATTATTCTCCACACCATATTCGCTTATCTTTTCTCCACGTTCCTTTGCTAGCTGTCTCATTCGCACATTATGTTCCTTTGAACCGGTGAAATGATGTAGCGTTGTTGCAAATTCATTTGGCTTTACTAAACGAAAGTCTATAGAGACGTCGTAATCGAGTCCAAGAACAATACTTACTTTTGTTGCACCTGCTCCAATTACCTCTTTAATAGAGGAAAGCTGAAGCAACTGTGTTTTCACTTGTTCAGGATTCTCTGTTGCAATAATAAAATCTAAATCTTTAATGGTCTCTCTCACTCTTCTTAAGCTTCCTGCTCTTGAATAGCGGACAACCCCCTCCATTTTCGATAATGCCTCTTCAATCGAAACAGCAATTGGGATCATAAAGGCAATCGGTAATCGATCTGGTCTTGATCCAACATTTTGCAGAGATTCTAGTATTTTTTCCTCTGTCTTTTTTCCAAATCCCTTTAACGCTTGAACTTTTCCTTCTAAACAGGCATTTTTTAAATCATCAGCATTTTCAACAGATAGCTCTTTATATAATCTCGCTATCTTCTTCCCACCAAGACCTGGTAGCTGTAGCAAAGGAATTAACCCTTTCGGAACTTCGTCTTTCAATTCTTGCAATACGGAAGACTTTCCTTCTTTTATATATTCTTCTATAACAGCCGCTGTTCCCTTGCCGATGCCAGGCAACTGTGTTAAATCTGTTATCTCGGTTAAATTGTATTCACTTGTTTCTATTGTATTTGCAGCTTTTCGAAAAGCTGAAATTTTAAAAGGATTTTCTCCTTTAAGCTCCATATATATCGCTATTTGCTCTAATAATCGAATAATATCTTTGTTTGTTATTGTCATTTCATCACCTACATGGATATAATAAATCTTCTATTTTCTAAATTCTGCCTACACTACATATCATACCATGAACTTCAATATTTCAATAATGATGTTCGTAATTGCTAACCACACAAAAAACTCCACTAGCTACATACAAAGCTAGAAGAGTTTCCTAATTTCTATGAAGCGATATAGTCGAACCATAAATCTTTAATTTTCTCTGAAAAATAAGGAGTATTTTCTATCATCCAAGCTGCTACAGAGGATTCGTTTAATTGAGCTTGTATAAAATCAATTGGGATTAAAATAGAAATATATAATAGAAGGAATAATAGCAAATACGTTTCGATAAATCCTAATACAGCACCAGCCCATGTATTTAACTGTTTTAAAATTGGAATACTAGCAACAAAATCTATCATACTACCAAGAATTTGCCAAATAATTTTCACGACAAAAAATATCACAATAAAGGAGAATCCTCTGTAAAAAACATCTTCTATATTCGCAGTCTGAATAAAAGAATGTAGAAAACTGCTTTCTCCTGTATTTGGATAGGGAATCCATAGTGTTAATTTTTGCGATAGTGGTATGTAATATTTATTAGCAACAATAAACGCAACAATAAATCCTGTTAAGTGTATAATTTGCATAATAAATCCTCTTTTTAGTCCTCTTAAAAGACCAAAAAGCAGCAATATAACCAAAATAATATCCAACATGAACATTGTCAGTCCTTTTCTCTTTTTAATTCTTCTTCCAGTTCTTTCACTCGATCTTCTAGCTTTACATAGTCATTTACTATATTAACAGCAGTAAGGACTGCTAGTTTATTTAAATCAAGTGAGGGATTCATGACATGAATTTCACGCATTTTTTTATCTACTATGGAGGCAACCAGTCTAACATGACTAGAAGGTTCTTCCCCTATTATTGTATATGGTGTTCCGTATATATCAACATTTGTACGATTTTTAGGGGTATTTGACACGCCCATGCCTCCATTCTAAAGAATCCTAGTTTCTATCATATCATGAACTATTCTTGCTAGGGAAGTCATTCGAATAGATTCTATCTCAAGACTTGTTATAAGGGGAAAGAATTACTATTTCCATCAAGAAAAAAAGCATCCCAAAATAGAACGATGGGATGCTTTTTACTATTTCGTTAGCCTCTTAAAGTAGCTCCTGCTTGTTCTTCCACAGCTGCAAGTACTTTTTCGTGAACTTTACTGATCATTTCATCTGTTAATGTTTGTTCTGGATCGAAATAAGTTAAGGAGAATGCAATTGACTTTTTGCCTTCTTCCATTTTTTCTCCCTCATATAAATCAAACACTTGGACATCTTTCAATAATTTCCCACCGGCATCTCGGATGATTCCTTGAAGATTTCCTGCTAGAATTTGTTTATCCACAACAAGCGCTATATCTCTTGTTACATAAGGGAAGCGAGGAATAGAAGTATAGTGTAAAGCTTCTATTTCTACTGCAAATAATTTGCTTAAGTCTAGTTCAAAGCAATACGTTTCTTTTAAATCTAATTCCTTTTGCATTTGTGGATGAACTTGACCAACAAACCCAATAACGTCTCCATTAAATTCGATTTCAGCCGTTCTTCCTGGATGCATTCCTTCCATTTCCGCTCTTGTAAAAGTAATTTTCTCCGATACACCTAACTTTTGGAACAGACCTTCTAATACACCTTTTACAACAAAGAAATCAACAGCTTTCTTTTCTCCCTGCCATGGATGAGTGCTCCATATTCCCGTCACAGCTCCAGCTAAATGTTCTTTTTCTTCTGGAAGTTCCTGATTTTCATTCGCTAGGAAAACAACTCCTGTTTCATAAACGGCACTGCTCTCATTTTGTCTTGCTGCATTGTATTTTAGTACTTCTAAAAGCTGTGGTACGATACTTTGACGTAATAATGCACGTTCCTCACTCATTGGCATTGCAAGTTTAATTGGATTTCTTTTTTCTAAAGCAAAGCTATGGACTTTCGCTTCATTTGTTAATGAATACGTAATCGCTTGATATAAACCAGCTGATTCCAAATATCTGCGAGCCATACGACGCTTCTTCTGATAAGAAGTTAAGGTACCCGGTGTAGATGCGCCAATAGGCAATGTTTTCGGTAAATTATCATACCCATACAGACGGGCAACTTCCTCGATTAAATCTGCCTCAATGACAATATCATTTCTTCTCGTTGGAACCGTTACTGTGAACGTATCTCCCATAACTTGTGTTGTAAATTGTAGACTGTCAAAAATAGCAGTAACTGCATTTGACTCTAAAGAAGTTCCAAGGGTTTGATTAATTTTAGTTAGCGTAATGGAAACAACTTTTGGTTCAGCTGTTAATGTATCAACCGCTACTTCTCCTTCAAGCACCTCTCCGCTTGCATATAAATGCAATAATTGACATGCTCTATCTGCAGCTATGCGCACTCGATTTGGATCAATCCCTTTTTCATATCTAGCACTTGCTTCACTTCTTAACCCAATCACTTTTGATGATCTGCGAATGACTTTACTGTCAAAATAAGCAGATTCTAATAACACAGTGGTTGTATTAGATTGCACTTCAGAATTAGCGCCACCCATTACTCCAGCAACAGCAATTCCTTCTTTTCCATTCGTGATTAGTAAATTGTCTGCTGATAACGTTCTTTCTGCTTCATCAAGCGTCGTAATTTTTTCTCCACTTTGGGCTTTTCTTACTAGAATTTCTTTTGATCCTATTTTATCATAATCAAAAGCATGCAACGGCTGACCATATTCTAATAAAATATAGTTTGTAATATCTATTACATTGTTATGTGGACGAATTCCTGCTGCCATTAATTTTCCTTGCATCCATAATGGTGATGGAGCGATTTTAATATTCTTAATTACTCTTGCTGTATATAATGGTGTATCTCCATTTTCTTCGACAGATACTTGAATATAATCAGATGCTTTCTCGTTAATAGTTGGATATGCAGTATCAGGTAATTTAACATCTTTTCCTAAGATTGCTGCAACTTCATACGCTACACCAAGCATGCTTAAGCAATCAGCACGGTTTGGAGTTAACCCTAGTTCTAAGACAGCATCATTTCGTTGTAAGTATTCTAGGGCATTTTTTCCAACTTCCACATCGCTTGGAAAAACAAAAATACCTTGCGCATAATCTTTTGCAACCATTTTCCCTTCAATTCCAAGTTCTTGTAAAGAACAGATCATTCCATTTGATTCTTCACCGCGAAGTTTTGCCTTTTTAATCTTAAAGTTCCCAGGAAGTACTGCTCCTACTTTCGCGACAGCAACTTTTTGTCCCTTATCAACGTTAGGCGCTCCACAAATAATTTGAATTGGATCCCCTTCACCTACATCTACTAAGCATTTATTCAATTTGTCTGCATTTGGGTGTTGTTCACGCTCTACAACATAACCGATAACAACATTTTTAATCCCTTCATCAAGAATTTCAACACCTTCCACTTCAATCCCGCTTTTCGTTATCTTTTCCGCTAATTCATCGGGATTAATACCATTCAAATCTACATATTCATTTAACCAATTATAGGATACTAACATTTTTTCTCCTCCACCCTTAATATTCCGGTACTGAAAATTGTTTTAAGAAACGTACATCGTTTGTGTAGAAATGACGAATATCATCAATTCCATATTTCAACATCGCAATTCGCTCTGGACCCATTCCAAAGGCAAAACCAGAATATTTCTTTGAATCAAACCCCGACATTTCCAATACATTTGGATGAACCATTCCCGCTCCTAAAATTTCGATCCAGCCTGTTTTTTTACATACACTACAGCCTGCACCTTTACAGATAAAGCAAGAGATATCTACTTCAACGGAAGGCTCTGTGAATGGGAAAAAGCTTGGACGCAAGCGGATTTCTCTATCTTCCCCAAACATTTTTTTAGCAAAAACTTCCAATGTTCCAATTAAATCGCTCATTCGAATGTTTTCGTCTACTACAAGTCCTTCAATCTGCATAAATTGATGGGAATGTGTCGCATCATCATTATCACGGCGATACACTTTACCAGGACAAATAATTTTCACTGGCCCTTTCCCTTTATGCTTCTCAAGCGTTCTTGCTTGCATTGGAGAAGTTTGTGTTCTAAGTAATGTTTCTTCTGTTATATAGAAAGAATCTTGCATATCGCGCGCTGGGTGATCTTTAGGAAGATTCAATGCTTCGAAATTATAGTAATCATTTTCCACTTCTGGTCCTTCTTCCACGGTATAACCCATACCAATAAAGAGATCTTCAATTTCTTCCACTACTCTTGTAAGCGGATGATGATTTCCTACAGAAACTGGACGACCTGGTAAGGTAATATCAATTGTTTCAGAAGCAATTTTTTCTTGGACAATTGCTTCTTCTAAAGCCTTTTGTTTAGCTTCAATGTGGCTAGTAATATCGTCACGAATTACGTTTACTAGTGCACCCATTTTTGGT
The DNA here is from genome assembly GCF_001076885.1 of Bacillus sp. 522_BSPC. GTDB lineage: Bacteria > Bacillota > Bacilli > Bacillales > Cytobacillaceae > Niallia > Niallia hominis. The sequence goes on along the minus strand of NZ_JVDT01000077.1, from coordinate 56,872 downwards.
CTTTCTTCAGCAGATAGCTTTCCCATTCCTTTTAACACTTCTGTAATTGGACCTTTTTTACCTAAATATGCGATACGAATTTCATTTAGTTCTTTCATATCATTACTGTTTTCAATGCGTGATAGTGCTTCAGCTTGCAGTTCTTTTAATTTATCTTCCATCACTTTTCCTCCTTATATATTGGTTGATTTTGCATGAAAATTGGCATAAAAAAAACCCATCCCCAAAAAAGGGACGAGGTTATTGTCGCGGTACCACCCTAATTAACTTGTATGTATGATAAAACAAGTTCACTTCATTTGGATAACGGTAGTCTATACCGGTACATCTTTACATCATTTCTAAAAAGAAAAAATGGTCCCGATGCCGACTCAGGAGGTGAACTTCATTCATGTTTTTAATAAAAATGCTTACAGTCTGCGGCATTTTCTCCCTTGATTAAAAATCACCAATTACTTTTCTCCATCAATGTCTTTATTCATGTAATTTGTTTTTAATTATAATATATATCTATTCAGTTTTCAAATGCCTTTTTAGCCTAAGATTCCACCATTTCGAAAACTTTATTTAGGAAAACAGATTATTTAAAATAATACATCAAAATCCCAGCTGCTACAGCAACATTTAAGGATTCACTTTTTCCGTAAATAGGGATATACAAGTTGGTATCTGTCTTACTTAAAACTTCTTTGCTTACACCATTGCCTTCATTCCCGACAATCAAACAAAACTCGTCTGTTTTTACTGTTTCTCGGTAATCTCTGCCATTTTCAAGTGCAGTACCGTAAACGGGAACCTTTCTTTCTTTCAATTCCTCTATAAATGCAGGTATATTTGTTTTTATGATTGGCAAGTGAAAATGGCTGCCTTGACCGGATCTAACTACTTTTGGATTGTATATATCAACAGTTCCTTCTCCTATAATAACAGCATCTATCCCTGCTGCATCTGCAGTTCGGATAATGGTTCCCATATTACCAGGATCTTGAACCTGATCAATCGCAATAAAGGTTTGAGCAGTGGATAGTATTTCTTGATGACTTTGCTGTTTGCAGAGTGCAAGAATGCCTTGTGGTGTTTCTGTATCTGAAAGCTCTTTAATGATTTCTTTCGTAACAATTGTTATCGGTATATCTCTATAATTCCAAGCAGGTACATCTATATCTTCAGAAATAATCAAATCGATGATGGCATCTGCTTTGAATGCTTCTTCCACAAGGTGAAAGCCTTCCACCAAAAACGTTCCCGTTTTATCTCTTTCCTTTTTTGTTAATCTTTTTTTCCATTCTTTAATTTGTGGATTTTTTACTGAAAGTATGTGTTTCACTTACTATTCTCCTTCATAATCACCAGATGATCTCTATGTCCTCTATTATAGCTTAAATAAAATACATAATAAACGGCATTAGTGAAATGATAAAAATAGATGTGTTCTACAAAACGTCTATCTAATATCATTTCCAATTGAAATGGTGTTGATAGATAACAATGGAAAGAAGGGTGCTTATTATGAATTTAAATTTACGAAATGCAATAATCCACAATGTTTCTGGAAATTCTCAAGATGAATTAAAAGACACCATCGTGGATGCTATTCAAAATGGGGAAGAGAAAATGTTACCTGGTTTAGGCGTTCTATTCGAAGTAATTTGGAAAAATTCTTCTGAAGATGATAAAATTGAAATGTTGCAGACATTGGAAAATGGACTAAAATAACCAAAAAGAAGGAGATTTCTCCTTCTTTTTGGTTTAGCATTTTAAAATAAACTACTCATTTAACGCATGTAATTTATGTGCAGTTTCTTTTGTTGCTTCATATACACCTTTATAAATTTCATATACCTTTTCATATTTCTTCACATTTTCAGGAATTGGCTGAAACTCTTCCTTATAATGAACAAATTTCTCCACACACTCATTCATCGTTGGGAACCAACCTAATCCAACAGCAGCAATCATCGCTGCTCCTAATCCCGGTCCTTGTTCGACTGTCAAATTAACGACTGGCGCATTAAAGATATCTGCTTGAATTTGTAACCAATTACTGTTTTTTGCTCCGCCACCTACAGAGACAATGCGTGTAAATTGCTTATTTGCATTTTCCTCCATCAATATCTTACTATCATTAAGTGAAAAAGTGATACCCTCCACAACAGCACGTGCAAAGTTATCTAATGTATGCCTTGCATCCATGCCAATAAAACTTCCTCTAATTTGACTATCTGTATATGGTGTTCTTTCTCCCATTATATAAGGCGTAAACAATAAACCATCTGAACCAATTGGCACATTCCCCATATTAGAAAGAAGCTCATCATAGCGTTTATCTGCAGCAAAAGTATTTTTAAACCAATTCAAGCTATATCCGGCAGATAAGGTTACACCCATGGAATAAAAACTGTCTTTTATTGCATGATTGAAATAATGAACTTTTCCTTCATAATCCTGTTGCCCATCTTGCTCATAGGAAAGAAATACGCCAGATGTTCCGATACTTGCTAATCCCATACCTTCTTGCACAATCCCTGCCCCAACTGCTGCACAAGCATTGTCCGCACCTCCAGAAAATACAGCGATTTCATTTGTAAAGCCATACTTATCTGCAAGTTGTTTATTCATTACGCCTATTTTGTCAGAAGACTCGACAAGCTTAGGGAAAATAGATAGTGGCAAATCAAATAATTCAGCAATAGATTCGCTCCAAACCTTTTCTTCCACATTTAGCAATAAGGTGCCAGCAGCATCTGAATACTCCATTTGCTTATTGCCAGTTAAATAGAATCCTAAATAATCTTTTGGCAATAAAAAGTGCTTTGCTTCTTCCCATATGGTCGGCTCGTTTTCCTTCACCCACAGTAGTTTAGGTAAAGTAAATCCTTCTAACGCTTTGTTTTTTGTAATTTGAATAACTTCTTGTCCCGCTTTATCCATTATTTCCAGGCATTGTTTGCTTGTTCTCACATCATTCCATAAAATTGCGTTTCTTAATGGTTTACCATTTCCATCTAATAAAACCAAGCTATGCATCTGTCCAGAGAAACTAATTCCCTCTGTTTCTGATGCTGCTTCTGGAAATGCGGCAATTATTTCTTTTAAGACAATATCCAATGCTTCGATCCAAACATTTGGATTCTGTTCACTATATTTTGGCTGAGGAGTCAGAAGCTCATATTCAGAGCTCTTTGTTATAAGAACCTTGCCTTCTTTATCAACTAACAAGCCTTTTAATGAACTAGTTCCTAAATCAATTCCTATTACATACGACATTTTCACGCTCTCCCTTCCTAAGTCATGTGACAAATGATAAAAGAAAGGGCTGCCTCATTTATAGAGATTTAGACCTCCACAAGTATAAATAGTAGATTATTTTCAATTAGCTCCTACTAATAAACTTGTGATGCCAATTCCTTCTACCTGAGACACCCCTTTATGGTGTTATACCAAATTATTATATTTATATTATACTAAATAATCGTTCAAACGAGATTTTAAGAATTCTAGATGATTTGGCTCATTTTCAATTTGATCATGTTGTAATGCATATTCTGTTAATGTTTTCAAATCTTCTTTACCTTCTACAATGGACTTACCAATTCCAGTTGTATAGCTCATATATCTACGTTCAATTTCTTTGTCGAAGAAACGATCTTCTTTTAGTTTTGCAGCTGATTTTAATCCGCGTGCAAAGGTATCCATACCAGCAATGTGTGCTAGCACTAAATCTTCCATAGAGAAAGAAGAACGGCGTACTTTCGCATCAAAGTTAATACCACCAGGAGCAATTCCTCCGTTTTCTAGCACTTGATACATTGCTAGAGTTGTATCATAGATATTAGTTGGGAATTCATCTGTATCCCATCCAAGCATTACATCCCCTTGGTTCGCATCCAGAGATCCAAGTGCATTATAGCTTCTAGCTACTGCCATTTCATGTTCAAAAGTATGCCCTGCTAATGTTGCATGGTTTGCTTCTAAGTTTAGTTTAAAGTGTTTATCAAGATTGTATTTTTGTAAGAAAGCCATTGCAGTCGCAGCGTCAAAATCGTATTGGTGTTTTGATGGCTCCATTGGTTTTGGCTCAATTAAAAATTGAACTTCATGATTTAATTCTTTTGCGTAATCAACTGCCATATGGAAAAAACGAGCCATGTTGTCTTGTTCAAGTTGTAAATCTGTGTTTAGTAAAGATTCATATCCTTCACGGCCACCCCAGAATACATAGTTTTTGCCGCCAAGCTTTTTACTGATTTCTAACCCTTTTTTCACCTGAGCTGCAGCATATGCAAAAACTTCTGCATTTGATGATGAAGCAGCCCCATGTACAAAGCGAGGATTTGTAAACATATTAGCCGTATTCCAAAGTAATTTAATACCTGTTTGATCCATCTTCTCTTTAATCAAATCTGTGATTACATCTAAATTGTCGAAGAACTCTTGTAATGTTTCCCCTTCTGGAGCAATATCAACATCATGGAAGCAAAAGAATTCAAAGCCCATTTTTTCCATTAATTCAAAGCCTGCTTCTACTCTATTTTTTGCTGTTTTCATTGGTGTTTCACCAAACCAGTTACGAACATTAGTAGCTGCACCAAATGGATCTGATCCATCTTGTGTTAATGTATGCCACCATGCCAAGCTGAATCGTAAATGTTCTTTCATTGTTTTTCCTAAAACTACTTCTTCTGGATTGTAGTGACGGTAAGCAAAAATATTTTCAGTTTTTGGTCCTTCATATTTGACTTCTTTAATCATTGGAAAAAATTCCATGTTAATTCCCTCCTAATTGTTATAAAAGATATTTTTGTTCTTGCTTTAACTTACTTTTTAAAAGTAGCATCTTCTTTCTATTCTATTAAATCATTTTTAATTTGTTAGTTCAGTATACTAACTGCATTAATCATAAATCTAACTATATTTTTTGTCAAGCGCTTACAATAGTATTTTTATTATTTTATCCATAAATTTAATAGAAGTATTTTAATTAGTATGGTAACCTAACAATATGAGCATCGTTATAAGGGGATTAATTAGTTTGGAGGAAAATAATGGTCACAGATAAATATGTAATTAGAGAGCAAAATGCTTCTCTTGTCATGGAGCAAATTGTTCAACATGCTCCCATTTCTCGAGCAAGTCTTTCATCTAATATTGGTTTAAATAAAGCAACTGTATCTGATATAACAAAGAAATTACTTGAGGATAAACTTATTGAAGAAATTGGAATTGGTGAGAGTAGTCATTCTGGAGGAAGAAAACCAATTCTTTTACAACTAAATAATAAAGCAGGTCTTTCAATCGCTATCGAGCTTGGCTATGACTTCATTTCCACAATGGTCACATACCTAGATGGAGAAGTTGTCTTTTACAATAAAGAAAGAGGTATATTTATTACAAAAGAAAATGTCATTGCACATGTTTCAAATATAATTGAAAAATATCAAAAAATAAGCCATCTGACAACCTATGGTATTATCGGAATTGGAATTGCAATTCATGGTATTGTAAATGAAAATACTATCTCGTTTACACCATATTATGATTTAGACAAAATGGAACTTTATGAGGAATTAACGAAGCTATACCAGTATCCTATCCATATTGAAAACGAAGCAAATTTAACAGCAATAGGAGAGTCTACTTTTTCTACTGAATTTAATAACTTAATCAGTTTAAGTATTCACAGTGGGATCGGTGCTGGAATTATAATTGATGGTCAATTATTTACAGGACTAGATGGAAGAGCTGGTGAAATTGGTCATTCTGTGCTTTATCCAAACGGCAAAGCTTGTCCTTGTGGGAATAAAGGTTGCTTAGAGCAGTACTGCTCCGATAAAGTTCTTCTAGAGCTGTTCAAAGAAAAGAAAGAGTTAACAGATGTCACTCCTGATTTATTAGCTGAGCTATATTTTGCTAAAGACCCCCTTGTTCAAGAAATTATTCAAGAACATTGCTATAATTTATCGAAGGGCATAAACAATATAATGACTTTTTTTGCTCCAAAGCTTATATTCATGAACAGTTCTGTCATTCGAAGAATCCCTGAGATACTTTCATTAATCAGCAATAATCTGCAAAGCTCCTTTAATAAAGACATCGTCATTGAAAATTCGAGTTTAGGTTCGAAGGCATCTTTATTTGGGGCTACCGCTTTGAACATTCGTAATTTCTTAAATATTTCCCATCTGAAAATTATTAATACAGATTAACATAGCATTTTGCGTATGGTTCATGGAATGATACAATCTTATTTCTAAAAATAACAGATTGTATCATTTTTTCTTATACTTTAAAGGAAATCTTCTTAGGATAAATGAAACTTTTCTCCTCCTTATCTCGTAATATCATTATGAACGTAAAGTGTGATACAATCGTTTAAAATACATAATACAATATTTACAAGAAATTGAATGAATATGCTATACTTGCTATACAAAATAAGAAAAAGGTGAAAAATTTTGACAAAGAAGAAGTTTCATTATTGGTTACTGCAGATTCTCATCATCGCTGCCATTATTTATCTCTGCACAAAAATTACGTTTTTATTCAAACCAGTTGCAGTGCTATTTTCCACACTTTTTGTGCCAATTATTATTACTGGTTTCTTATATTTTTTACTTAATCCAATCGTTAAATTTTTGCAAAAAAATAAAATTCCGAAAACACTCGCAATTATTATTCTCTATCTTGCAGTGATTGGAATTATTATTTTGGCAATTGGCAGTGTTGTACCGATGATTAGTAAACAGGTTAGCGAATTATTTAGCAATATTCCTAAATATGCTGATGATGCAGTTCACTATTTCCAATACTTAAATGATACTAAACAGTACAAATGGATTATGAACCAAGAATATGTAAAAATTGAGGATATTACGGAGAACCTAAAGGCTTATGCTCAAACTATTCCAAGCAATATAACAAATGGAATTGGGACAGTTATCAGTACCATGACGAATATCACCATTACTATTGTAACGGTTCCATTTTTACTTTTCTATTGTTTTAAAGATGGTAGCAAATTTCCTGAAGCATTATCAAAATTCTTCCCTTCTTCTTATCGAAAAGAAGGTTTAAGAATTATTAAAGATACAAGTGAAACAATTGCAGCCTATATTCAAGGACAAGTAATAGTAGCTTTGTTTGTAGGAACCTTATCATTAATCGGCTATTTGAGTATTGGGCTTGATTATGCACTTGTAATGGCCTTAATTGTTGCTGTTACGAATATTATTCCATATGTTGGTCCTTTAATTGGTGGTGCACCAGCTGTTATAATCGCCCTTTTCACATCGCCAACACAAGCGTTCCTAGTTATTATTGTCATTACCATTGCTCAACAGATTGAAGGAAATATCCTATCTCCATTAATTCTAGGAAAAAGGTTGGATACCCATCCAGCAACAATTATTATTTTGTTATTAGTAGCAGGAAATTTAGCAGGAATTTTAGGAATGATTCTTGCCGTACCGACCTATGCTGCTGTCAAAACGATTGTAGTTAATATTAATCGTCTCCTTAAAGCACGGAAAGCAGCTATATTAAATACCCAAATCCCTCCAATCGAGTAAAAGATTTTGGTATAAGTTATAGTATTTTCTTTGAAATAAGAAAAAGGGAATTTGATTTTTGAAGATCAAATTCTCTTTTTTATTTTAGCTGTTTATGCAAATGTCAAGGAATCAACTGTTTCACGATCTAATCTCTTAATAACTTCCACAATTAATTTGACTGCATTTTCATAATCATCACGATGAAGCATTGCAGCATGTGAATGAATATAGCGAGTTGCGATTGTAATCGATAACGTCGGAACTCCTTTATGTGTTAAGTGAATAGAGCCAGAGTCTGTCCCGCCTCCTGGCACACTATCAAATTGATAAGGAATGTTTAGCTCATCCGCTGTATCTGTAACAAGGTCACGTAACCCTTTATGGGAAACCATTGAAGCATCATATAAGATGATTTGTGGACCCTTACCCATTTTACTTAGTGCTTCTTTTTCTGTAACTCCCGGTGTATCTCCAGCTATTCCAACATCAACTCCGAACCCAATATCCGGCTCAATTAAGTTCGCTGCTGTTTTCGCTCCACGAAGACCAACCTCTTCTTGAACTGTTCCAACACCATATACAATATTAGGATGATTGATTTCTTTTAAATTTTTTAATACATCAATTGCAATTGCACAACCAATTCGATTATCCCATGCTTTTGCAAGCAACATTTTTTCATTATTCATTACTGTAAATTCGAAATATGGAACGATCATATCTCCTGGTTTTACTCCCCATTCCATTGCTTCTTCTTTAGAAGATGCACCAATATCAATAAAGATATCCTTAATATCTATTGGTTTTTTTCTTGCTTCTGGGCTTAATACATGTGGAGGTTTAGACCCTGTAATTCCAGTAATTTCGCCTTTACTCGTTACAATCGTTACTCTTTGAGCTAGCATTACTTGGGACCACCAACCGCCTACTGTTTGAAAATAAAGAAACCCTTTATCATCAATACGAGTTACCATAAATCCAACTTCATCCAGATGACCTGCAACCATAATTTTTGGTCCATTTTCCTGACCAACTTTCTTAGCAATTAAGCTTCCTAAATTATCTGTTGTCACTTCATCCGCATATTCTGTTATGTACTTTTTCATTACTTCTCTTGGTTCTCTTTCATTGCCTGGGATGCCTTTTGCATCTGTGAGATCTTTAAGCATCGTTAATGTTTCATCTAATTTGGACATTATTTCGACTCCCTTAATATAATATATTCTTCATTATTATACTAGAAAATAGATATAGTACAAAGTATTAATTACTTATAAAAAGAATCTTCCCTCAATAGTTGCTTACTACCCGTCTTATATGGGTATAGAAAGAACCCTTGCTTTTATTATGTATCAAACCTTGGTTTCTATTTATTTAATCTTTTTTCTTTTAAAAAAATATTTTTTCTAAAATAATGAAACCTTTTCTATTATCAATCGTATTCTATTAGTTAATCCTGAAAAATTAAGTTACTGGAGGCTCTTTTATGAAATGGCTTTTGTTAATTGTTCTGCTCGTATTTCTTCTTTATGGTTTATTTCGAATCCTTTCTTTCTTAATGAATCCACAACAACGATTGAAGTTAGCGCAAAAGCGGAGAACTTTTTATTTGCTCGATCAAAAGGATAATATAAGAATGAATCTCTTATTAACCTATAAAGGGCATTTACTCGAAGGGGAAAAATACGCAGTAGCAAACGAAGTTGATCACATCTTACTATTCCCTACCAATCCTTATAATACGAAGATGTCAAAACAAGACAAAGCCTATATAGAACAGTCACTATTGTCTATATACCCAAAGGCTAAAATTGATTGGACACGGTTTAAAGAAGCAGAAAAAAATACGTAGAGGTTCGGACAGTATTCCAGCTCATTGAAAAACCCGACCAACCATATCAAGTTCCATATGGTTGGTCGGGTTTTTATAGTTTATAAAAGACCGTTTCAGTGAAGTTGGTGTTGTTCCCTGCAGCACATTTTGTGTCTGTAGCAGAATGGGAACGAATTAGTTTTTCATTTGATTATTTTTCATAACTCATATTGGATAACAGCTATTTGTGAAATCGCTATATTAGAAATTGTTCGTCTTCACAGATTAGCAAATTAGTTTTGTCCTAGACTTTTTTACATGAAGTATTTTACTCATGGGCTTCTTTAAAAAATTCTCTCCATTTAATAATCGTAATTTTTTCCCTTAAAATATAAACAAGTATCGCTAATGCAAACATAATAATGACGACCATTGTTAACGAAAATTGACTAATAAACTGACCGAAAATAGTATAAAAGAACGCTAAAGGTATATTGCTTAAAAAAGCGCTTTTTCCATATTCATTTAAACTTTTTCTTTTCTCTAATAGGCAAAAATTTAGTAAATGATAATGAAATACTGGTATTAAACGCAATACTGTGATTTGTCCAAGTGTCAAATTACGATACTCCCCAAACCATCTTTTTTTTAAATTAGATAGTTTCCGATGTGTCTTTGGCAAGCGATGAATGACAGTATAGAAAATGAGACAATTAATTGTTAAGCCTATAATAGAATAGATGGTTCCAAGCGTCACTCCAAATAAAACTCCTCCTGCAATACAGACTAAGATTGGAGGAATAAACAAAAATTGCCGTAGGGTATGGAATAAAATAAATATAATTGGCGCTAAAATGCCACTAACTTCTACCATTACAAATAGGACTGATAACTGCTCTTCCATCTTATCACCTTCTGCTCTAAAGAATCATGCTGTTATTAAAGTGTATAGAAAAAGACAAGAGAATATGCCTAAACATTCAACCAATAGAGTACAATCCCTAATTCTAGTAATGTTAGTGCTGGTAAACCATATTTAAATGTAGCATGCTTTGTTTTATGCCGAAAATTTTGCATACCTATGTATAACCCTAAAGCACCGAAAAAAATAGCAATTGTCCAAAGGGTTCGCTCACTTATGCGATACTGATGCTTGATCGCTCTTTTTTTATCAATCATCATGAATAAATAGCCTGTTACATTGATTAACACTAAATAGATGGATAGTAATGGCATCATCCTGCTTCCTCCTTCTTTCAAAGAAAAAAATATAAAAAAAAGAAGGTAGCAAATACCTCCTTTTTTTAATAAACTTATTTTAAGTTTTGTTTTGCAACTGTAGCTAATTCAGCAAATGCTTTTTCATCACTTACAGCAAGTTCAGCAAGCATTTTACGGTTTACTTCAATACCAGCTAACTTCAATCCGTGCATTAAACGGCTATAAGAAAGACCGTTGATACGAGCAGCTGCGTTGATACGAGTAATCCATAATTTACGGAAATCACGTTTCTTTTGACGACGATCTCTGTATGCATACATTAATGATTTCATTACTTGTTGGTTTGCAACTTTGTATAATGTATGTTTTGAACCATAATAACCTTTAGCTAATTTAAGAACTTTTTTACGACGTTTGCGTGTAACTGTACCGCCTTTAACACGTGGCATATAATTTCCCTCCTATATTGAAAAAATTACTTAATGTTGTCTAATAAATGACGAATGCGTTTGAAATCGCCTTTGGATACTAATCCAGCTTTGCGAAGTTTACGTTTTTGCTTAGTAGATTTGTTAGCAAATAAGTGACTAGTATAAGCTTTTGAGCGTTTTAATTTACCAGAGCCTGTCTTTTTGAAACGTTTAGCAGCTCCGCGGTGAGTTTTCATTTTTGGCATTTGGTATTCCTCCTCTTACTTGTCGTTTTTAGGCGCTAAAGTCATGAACATGCTTCGACCGTCCATTTTTGGATGTGATTCCACAGTGGCAACTTCTGCACATGCTTCTGCAAAACGAACAAGTACTCGTTGACCGATTTCCTTATGTGTAATAGCACGTCCTTTAAAACGAATGGATGCTTTTACTTTATCGCCTTTTTCTAGGAACTTAATAGCATTACGAAGCTTTGTATTAAAGTCATGCTCATCTATAGTTGGACTAAGGCGAACCTCTTTAATATTAATGATTTTTTGATTTTTACGTGCTTCTTTTTCTTTCTTTTGCTGTTCAAACTTGTATTTACCATAGTCCATGATACGAGCTACTGGCGGTTTTGCGTTTGGAGCAACAAGAACAACATCAAGATTTACACGTGTTGCAATTTCAAGAGCTTCAAATTTCGTTTTAATCCCAAGCTGTTCTCCATTTTGGTCAATAAGACGAACTTCTCTTGCACGAATGCCTTCATTTAAAATCATATCTTTGCTAATAGTTAAACACCTCCAAGGTTAATGACGAATACAACGTTCGGGTCAAGAATAATCTATTCTAGGTCACCTTCTCTAGCTTAGATACTAATTGACACTTGACTCTCAAGTTGACATCGTAGGCTTTGTAATCTTTATCATCCAAATAAAAAAGTGTGGATGAACAATTCACCCACACTTACGAAACAAAAGTAATACCTAAAATGTTTTACGTAATACCTGTTAACTACTTGGAATCTGTGTCAATCAGGTGAGAAGCGGGTGCTTCTTCTTTTCCTCAAACTCGTATTCAATTTACCTTAGTAACTATATCACAAATGATAACTGTAAGTCAACGAAAGAAATATCACAACGAGAAAAATTTTATCAAAATAATTGATTCAATGCAATACTTTTTATGCATAAATTCAGAAAAGCTAGGAATATGGAACGAAATTCGGACTTTACAACCTTTAAAACGACAGAAGTTCGTTTGTTTTTTGCTTTCTGGCAGACGTCCATTCCCTCTGAACCTTATCCTAAGATCCATGAAAACTAAGTCATAAGAATGCTACTTCATAAAAATCTATGCTAACTTAGTTAGAAAATTTTACTTCTTGCGTTAATTTTTCCAAGAAGTCTACATAAGAAACTGTTTCTGATTTTTGTTCTCCGTATTTGCGGACATTTACGGCTTTGTCTTCTACTTCTTTATCTCCGACTACTAGCATGTAAGGGATTTTTTTCATTTGCGCCTCACGGATTTTGTAGCCGATTTTTTCATCACGTTCGTCAAGCTCTACACGGATACCGTGTCTTTGTAAGTTTTCTTGTACTTCTTTTGCATAGTCAAAGTGTACAGAAGGTGATACAGGAATCACTTGTACTTGCACTGGCGATAACCAAGTTGGGAATGCCCCTTTGTATTCTTCGATAAGGAATGCAATAAAGCGTTCCATTGTAGATACTACTCCTCTATGGATAACAACTGGACGATGTTGTTTTCCATCCTCCCCAACATATGTTAAATCAAAGCGCTCAGGCAATAAGAAGTCCAATTGCACAGTAGATAATGTCTCATCTTTTCCTAAAGCTGTTTTCACTTGCACATCCAATTTAGGACCATAGAATGCAGCTTCTCCTTCTGCTTCAAAATAATCTAGACCTAGGTCGTCCATTGCCCCTTTCAGCATGCTTTGTGCTTTATCCCACATTTCATCGTCATCAAAATATTTTTCAGTATCTGCTGGATCACGATAAGATAGTCGGAATGAGTAATCTGTAATATCGAAATCTTTATATACTTCTAATACTAAGTTTACGACACGTTTGAATTCATCTTTAATTTGGTCTGGTCTTACAAAGATATGCGCATCATTTAATGTCATTCCACGAACACGCTGTAATCCAGATAATGCACCTGACATTTCATAACGATGCATTGTTCCAAGCTCTGCGATACGAATTGGCAATTCGCGATAGCTGTGAATATCATTTTTATAAACAACCATATGATGTGGACAGTTCATTGGACGAAGCACTAACTGTTCATTATCCATTTCCATTACTGGGAACATATCCTCTTGATAATGATCCCAGTGACCAGAGGTCTTGTACAGGTCTACACTACCCATAATCGGTGTATATACATGGTTATAGCCTAATCTTTCTTCCTTGTCTACTATATAGCGCTCTACAATGCGTCTGATTGTTGCACCTTTTGGAAGCCATAGCGGTAGGCCTTGTCCCACTTTTTGAGAAGTCATAAATAAATCTAATTCTTTCCCAATTTTACGATGATCTCTTTCCTTCGCCTCTTCTAAAAATCGTAAGTGCTCCTCTAACTCATTCTTCTTAAAGAATGCAGTTCCATAAATACGCTGAAGCATTTTATTATCGCTATTTCCTCTCCAATAAGCCCCAGCAATATTTAGTAATTTAAACTCTTTTAGTTTTCCAGTTGAAGGAACATGTACACCACGACATAGATCAACGAATTCACCTTGTTGATAAAGTGTTACCGTTTCATCTTCTGGGATTGCATCAATTAATTCTAGCTTATATTCGTCATCCATTTCTTTAAAAAGCTCAATCGCTTCCGCTCTGCTTACTTCTTTACGAACAATCTCCAGATTTTCATTGATTATTTTCTTCATTTCCTTTTCAATAGCCGGTAAATCTTCTGGTGTTAATGATTGCTCTAAATCAATATCATAATAATACCCATTTTCGATAACTGGACCTACACCAAGCTTTACATTTCCATAGATACGTTTAATTGCTTGTGCCATTAAGTGTGCAGTGCTATGACGCAAAATTTCTAGTGCATCCGGGCTATCAGGTGTAACAATTTCAAAAGAAGCATCTTCTAAAATTGGTCTTTTCAAATCATATAATGAACCATTTATTTTTCCTGCAAGTGCTTTTTTTCTTAACCCTGGGCTAATGGAACCGGCAATATCTTCTGTTGTTGTCCCTACTGGAAACTCCTTTACCGCTCCATCTGGAAATGTAATGTTAATTAGATCTGACATAAAACTTCCTCCTTCATTCTCGCCATTAAGCTTTTCATGTACGATAAGAACCGATTGAACGCAAAAAAACCCATCCCTATGCGAAGGGACGAGTTTTATAAATATAAACACGTGGTTCCACCCTAATTCTCAGACAATCCATTGTCTGACTTTAGTTTAAACAGATAACGGCTGCTGAGACCGCCAGTCATTACTTAGGTTCCCTGTTCCTGACTGAAGTTTAAAGGTGGTAAGTAATCTCATCGTGTTAGGAAGTTCCCAGCATCCTTCCCTCTCTTTAAACCGTACAAGAAAACTATTGTCCTTATCAATACATGTATAAGTTATAGTTAATTTATGTACGTTATTATATGCTTTTCTAAACATAAAATCAAGGGGAGATAAAAATCTTATTTTATTTCTGTTTGAGTGTTTATTCTTAGGAAAAAATGACCCTTTTCAAGAAGCTGTACTCTCTCTTCAAAAATGTTTAAAATTGTTCGCACAATAGGCAACTCCCTATCTTCAGTATATAAATAGATTGTTTTCGGAGCAATTGCCAGCAGTGGTCCTAAAGAATATGGGTCAATATAATAGGGAGAAGAAGCTAAACTTCTTTGCTCATACAACATCATTAATTCCTGTTGGGGAATCTCTTGATATTCGGTATCAAAAAACTGGATTTCTAAGTCAACTAAAACATGAATATGATTCACTTTTGCAGTTTTTTTAGAAAGGGAATTTCGTAAGCTATGAATAAACACCTGATATTCTTGTTCCATTTTGTACTCATCAATCGATAATTCTATGTATTTTAGTAGCTTTTCAAAAAAAGCCTTTAATCGAAAGGTCACAAATGAATCAAAAGAAAATGCATGATGTGTTTCCACCATAAAATTATTCATACTTTCTGCAAGACATGCTTTTATATTTATATCTTTTGTTATATTTGCTAGTCCTTCACGCTCTTCTTCTATTAAACTATGAAGAAGTTCTAATATACTGCGTTGTTCTAATTCATCCATATAGAAATAACGATTTTGTAATATTTCTTTTGCCCAATCATCTGTTTTAATATGCAAGATAAAAGCAGTTAAGCATTTTTGCACTACCTGACTGCTTCCATCTATTTTAACGACATTTCCACTATTGTCATCACTTATTCTTTCAATCGACTCAGCAGGTTTTACCTGTTTATTCATTAAACGCAAAAATTTCTTTGCATCTTTTTCAGATTGAAATTGAATTTCGATCAACCGTATCCCCCCTTTATAAAGAAGTCCTCGATTCCATATATATGGGGGATAGAGAGAAAATAGACTATAAAATAAGGAAAATCATCGGAGTATGTCCGTTATCGTAATATATGCTTACAATATATAGGAATTGCCTTTTCTAAAAAAATAGACAGACTTTTAATTAGTCTGTCTTCGTTCGTAATATCCAAATTCACAAAAAGAATACGATTGCTCCTACTATAATGACATACACAATAATGTATCTTATATACATCACTTGTAAAGAAATGGATCGTTTTTCGCAAAGATTTCTTACGTATGCAAGTAACCTTCTATTTTTTGTAACATACGTATAAGTTAATCCGAATACCAATAATGCCAAGATTATTTTATAAATTCCCGGGCTATAAAACGAGAGAAAAAATGGGATTAACAATAGCAAAATAGTGATGGATACAAAGAAAAGAAATTGATTATAACGCTTTATCAGTAATTTTTCTGCATTCGAAATTTCCGTCAACTCAACACTACTCCTTACACTTATAAACATCTAGTATAAATTTTTTATATCCGCTTATTTTTACCTTTTACATGAATCGGTGTAGATAAGTAACGAATTCTTTCCATTACTCTCATTGCTTTCATCTTTTCCTCTTCTCCTCTTTGAGAGTAGGTAAGATGATGCTCTAGTCCACTAAAGTCAAAATTAGATGTAAATAAAGTCGGTAAATTCTCTAACATCCTAAACTGTAAGATTGGTCCTAATACCTCGTCTCGAATCCAACTAGACATTGTTTCTGCACCAATATCATCCAGCATTAAAATCGGCTCCCTTTTGATGCTTTCGATTTTGTCATTTAATGTACTATTAGCAATCGAGCTTTTCATTTCCCTAAATAATTCAGGAACATATACGATCATAGAAGAAATTTGCTTTTGAGAAAGTTCGTTTGCAATGGATCCTAAAATATAGGATTTACCCACTCCAAATTCACCGTAAAAGTATATTCCCTTTTGTCTTTGACCAGGTTTATACTCCTCTACAAATCGAATAGCTGCATCTACCGCTTCCATTCTTTCTCCTTCTATGTCCAGCCTGTCAAAAGATGCTTCTAAAATGTCCTTGGGCACATATAAACTTTGGATTAATTTTTCTTTTTTCTTTTGGTTATCCTCTTGGAGCTTCCTTGGGCAGCGGTCATATTGAATCTCAATATTCCCCCTGATAACAACTAGACTCGGATGATAACCCTGCATCATATTCACACAACCTTGAAGGCTTGGGCACTTATTACAAGCCTTGCTTTGATTAGCATATTCATATAATTTCATCATTCCCACATCTACCGCATTGGAAGTCAACTCATCTTCATGCTCGCGTAAAAAGGCTCTCACATCAGGGTGTGTAAGTACTTCCTGTTTCATCGCACGGTAACGTTCCTGAAAATTATTACCTGCCCCAAACTTCTTTAACGTATCATTAATCCTTTCCACCCTTTGATTCACCACCTATTTTTTTAATTTTTTTATGCGTTCTTCCAGCTCTCTTTTCTTCTGCTCCAAGTCTTTGTCGCTTGCTGCATTATCTTGATTCTGTTCTGCTGTTTTATTTGCTTCTTCATTCCCCTGATCTTGTTGTCCAAACCATTCTGGAATTTTTTCTGTACGAATTGCTTTGCGACGAGTTGACTTTGATTGTTGATTTTTTTTACCTTGCGCCCATTCCATATATTGCTTATGTTCCTTTTTCGCTAAATCCATTGCATCCTTCACCGTACGAATATTCTTTCTTACCCATTGACCAGCTATCTTTTCTATATAACCTTTCGTTAATTTCATATCTGTTTTTAGCATAACATATTGAATAAGCACATTTATTACTCCAGGTAAGAGCTTTTGTGAAAACATAATTTCTTCGATTATTTGCAAATCCGTTTTAGATGGTTCAGCACCTCCTGAAATATCTTTTAATACTTCACGAGGAGAAGTATGATCTAAATAATAGATTAATTCTTCCTCTTTTGATTTTGGTGCATCCATAGACGAATAATCTTTCTGCGGCTGTTTTCGGTCAACTAACATTGGCAGCAAATCGTTATGCTGAAATTGATACCAATCACGAGCAGCTATTCTTAATTCTTCCATATCAATCTCATCCTGTTGATTAATTGCACTGATAACGATATTCTTCATTTGAATGGGGTCAATTCCATAGATAAAGGCAAGATTTTGTATCGCTTCCTTCACCTTTTTGGTAAAGGCTTTTTTCGAAAGTAAAGAATCGTGTATTCCTGCATAGAGTAGTTCAAAATCAAAATCCACCTTCGTAATTTGAATTCCAGTCTGCTCTTCTCTTCCAATATAGGTTTGGTCAGTCTCTTCTTCATCCTCTAATTCATGTATTGCCCGAACAGCACTTCCATGATCAGACATAAATACCTCTTGAAAACCTTTTGTTACAAGCTGAAAA
This sequence comes from Bacillus sp. 522_BSPC, assembly GCF_001076885.1. Lineage (GTDB taxonomy): Bacteria > Bacillota > Bacilli > Bacillales > Cytobacillaceae > Niallia > Niallia hominis. Next base: position 38,884 of record NZ_JVDT01000077.1, on the reverse strand, counting down.
CTTGGATCAACAATTTTTTCATCGGAAAAGAATTTCTTCAATCTGCTATATTGTGCTTTTCCAATTTTTCGATATAAATAAACATTTAACATTCCGTCGAGAAAATATTGTGCTGGCGATAAAGGTGGCTGCAATTCATAAATAAACGAGCGATTGCCATCCTCCTTCTTTAAATACGTTTTTAAAAGACCAATTCCCTCTAGCTTTAGTCTTGCTTCATATATATCATTTAAACCACAGCTCATGAAATTCATTAAGCTATGATGTGTATTTGTCATGGACCACAAGCGATTTTCTTCTACTTCAGCCCATAAAGTCATGTATAAAGCTAAACACTGTGTCCCAATTAATGGTTGATACAAGAATGTGATTGTTTTTCGATCATAATCACTTAAGAGTCCATTCACAGCTACTCGATATCTGTCGACGGGAAGTAGGTCTTGCCAGTGCTGAGACATATTAAGTCCCCCTTCCTTACATTCTATTTCCATCAAAGGAGTTGAAAGGCAAAAAAGAGCCAAAGAAATCTTCAGCTCCCTTAGTAATCATTTCCATAAAGTGAAACTCATTAATGAGTTTTTCCCCCCATCCATAGTTGAACCAATCGGATCTTTATGGACAACAATCTCCCAACTTTACTCCTCGTATTCTCCTAAGCAAAAGGAGAGAGTCTTATGGTCCGTATAGAGAGGGATAAAATTCGCTAGTCTTTTTTGATTAATTCTTTAAGTTCGTCAATAAACACATTTATATCTTTAAACTGGCGATAAACAGAAGCAAACCGTACATATGCCACTTCGTCAACTTTTGCTAAGCGATCCATTACCATTTCTCCAATTATTTCACTCTTTATCTCTGAGGCAACATTACTTCGAAGCTCTTTCTCTACTTCTGCAGTAATTTCCTCCAGTTGTTTTAATGCAACCGGTCTCTTCTCACATGCTCTAATTAAACCACGCAATATTTTATCCTTACTAAATTCTTCACGTGTTCCTTCTTTCTTCACTACAATCAAAGGAATCTCTTCTACTTTTTCAAAAGTTGTAAATCGATTGCCACAGGCTTCACACTCTCTTCTTCTACGAATCGATTTATATTCATCAACTGGTCGTGAATCAAGAACACGGGTGTTATTATGTTGACAGGTAGGACATCTCATTTCATATCAGCTCCGAATTCTTTGTTCCATGTATATACTTATCTTCATATTATATAAAATTAAAGGCTTGTACAAGTAATTATATTAAATTTCACCTATAACCTAATGTCAGATAGGAAAAACATGCCACTTTTCCAAAATATTCTTCGCTTGCTGTAATGAATTTTCGATTGTCCCATTATTATTAATTACTTCATCAGCAAGAGCTTTTTTCTCCAGCAAAGGCATCTGCGCATTTATTCTATTAACTGCCTGCTCATAGCTTAAATTATTTCTGTTCCTTAACCTTGCTATTTGGATATCTCGATCTACATATACTAAAATAGTTCGATCAACCATTGTGTTTAATTTATTTTCAAATAGTAATGGGATATCTAAAATTACGATTTTTTCGCCCATCTTAACGGCTTGTCTTTGCTTTTCATCCATTCTCCTTCTTACATCAGGATGAACGATACTATTAAGCACATCCCGTTCCCCTTCATTCGAAAAAATAATTTCTCCAAGCTTTTGGCGATTTAAAGTACCATCTTGATGAAGAATATCCTTACCAAAATGAGCAACAATTTCTACATATGCTGGTTCTCCTATTTCAACAGCTAATCTAGACTCGATATCAGCGTCAATAATCGGAATATGCAATGATTGATAATAGGAGGATATTGTCGATTTGCCGCTCGCAATCCCCCCTGTTAAGCCTACTATTAATGTCATGACAATACCTGCCTTATTAAATTTAGTATGTAACAAAATTAAATGAACAAACACTTTTGTAAATATATAAAGCAATAGATAGGTGAAATTCCTAAGGCGATTCGCCAAGGAGGGTCACCACCTTAGAAAATATAACCTATTCGCTAATTTTTTCAAGCGATTTAGAGTTTAAATATCCCAATAATAATTAAAATAATCCCTGGGATAAAAGAAAATTTATCCATATAACTTTTTTCTGACAGAAATTTACCTAGATAAATCCCTAACGAAACAAAGGATGTACTCATAAAGATAACGGAAAGTGTTAAAAAAAGTGGAGGAAGTCCTAGCATGGAAGCTCCAATTCCTGCGCCAAAGGCATCTAAAGACAGAGCAAAGCCTAACATAACTGCTTCTACCCCTGTAATTGTTCCCGATTTATCAAAGTCGGCTGACAAAGGTTTCTTCAATATATTTATAACGATACCTAAAGATTTTATTTCAAAATTAATAATATTCTTTTCTTCTGTTAATACTTCCTTTTCCTTGCTTGGCTTAAAATATTGGTAAAGAATCCATCCACCTAATATTATTAATATAATGCCACCTAAACTCTCTGCAAACGAGGGGGAGAATATCCTTGAAATAACATGACCTACCAACATTGCTGTAAGCAGTGTCAGACCGGAACAACAGGCGATAATAAGGATAGAATTTAAGGGCATTTTCATTTTTCGCAGACCATAAGTAAACCCAACACTAAAGCTATCGATGCTAACAGCGATTGCTATTAATAAAAGAGAAAACACCTGGGCCATAAAGATAAGCTCCTTCCAAATCAATAGTAATATACTATATGGAAAGAGCCCATCCAATGTTAATTTAGATTTATTGTTTTATTTTTTTTGACAATTAGGACAAAAAACAGTTCCTCTTCCTCCGACAATAATTCTTTCTAATGTATGTCCACATACTTTACAGTCTTGCCCTTTTCGGCCATATACATATAGTTCAAGCTGGAACATTCCTATTTGCCCTTGTGTGTTTACATAAGAACGAATCGTACTACCACCCTTTTCAACAGCTTCCGATAAAGTAGCAATAATCTCTTTATATAGTTTCTCCATTTCGGCAGATTTTAACGAATTTGCTAATCGCTCTGGATGAATGCCACTTCGAAACAATGCTTCATCTACGTAAATATTGCCTAAACCAACGACAATTTTTTGATCCAATAATGCCGTTTTTATGCTTCGGCTGGTTTTTAATAATCGCTCTGTAAAATTAGCAATCGTAAAATCAGCATCAAATGGTTCAGGACCTAATTGAGACAGTGGCATGGCATTTAATTCCTCACCCTTTTTAAATAAATGCATTGTTCCAAATTTACGTACATCCTTATATCTTAATTCAGAACCATCTTCAAAAAAGAAAATAACATGGGTATGTTTATCAACGGGTTCACCAGCTTGAAACACACCGTATTTGCCTTCCATTCGCAAATGCGAAACAATCGTAAAATCATTTGTTTCAATTAAAATGAATTTGCCTCGTCTTTTTACATCAAGGATGGTTTGACCAATTAATGCATCGGAAAACTCTTCTACATTTTCTGGTTTTTTAATCATTTTTGCCCATGACACAACAACTTCCTTAATTACTTTATTTTGCGTTAATTGTTTTAACGTTTTACGTACCGTCTCAACTTCTGGTAATTCTGGCACCTCATATACCTCATTTCCTTGAGAAAATTGCTCATGATTCTTTACTTCTCACCAATATTATAAAATAATCATTTATTACTTCGCATCATACCAAGTTGGTCCATAAGAGTAATCCACTTTTAAAGGAACACTTAATTCAACTGCATGTTCCATTACATCTGGAACTATTTCTTTCAACTTCTCGATTTCTTCTTTTGGAGCCTCAAAGATTAATTCATCGTGCACTTGTAATAATAATTTAGCCTGTAATCCTTCTTCTTCTAAACGTTTTGCCATTTCAATCATCGCTTTTTTTATAATGTCAGCGGCACTGCCTTGTATTGGTGTATTCATTGCTGTTCTCTCGGCAAAGCTTCGAAGATTAAAGTTTCTGCTTGTGATATCAGCTAAATACCTTCTTCTATGAAGCAATGTTGAGACATATCCTTTTTGTTTTGCATCTGCCACAATTTCTTCCATATAACTCCTTACTCCTGGATAGCTTTCTAAATAGCGTTCAATAAACTTGGCTGCTTCTTTTCTCGTAATGTGCAAGCTTTGCGATAACCCATAGTCACTAATACCATATACAATTCCAAAGTTAACCGCTTTTGCATGTCTTCGCATATTAGAAGTGACCGCATCTGCTTCTACATGAAAAACGGACATAGCTGTTTCTGTGTGGATATCATGGTCTTCTCTGAATGCTTCTATTAATTTCTCGTCATTGGCAATATGAGCAAGAACACGTAACTCGATTTGGCTATAGTCAGCAGCAAAAATAACCCAATCCTTTTCTGTCGGTACAAATGCTTGTCTAATTTTTCTTCCTTCTTCTAACCGAATTGGAATATTTTGAAGGTTAGGATCAATAGAGCTTAAACGACCTGTTTGTGTCAATACTTGATTAAATCTTGTATGAATTCTTCCATTATGTACCACTTTTTGCAAGCCTTCTATATAGGTTGACTGTAATTTACCAAGCTGTCTATATTCAAGGATTTCTCTAATTACTTCATGTGAACTTGCAAGCTGTTCCAACACATCAGCAGAGGTTGAATATCCTGTCTTCGTTTTTTTCACAACTGGCAAGCCAAGCTTTTCAAATAAAATAACACCGAGCTGCTTCGGAGAGTTAATATTAAAGGTTTCACCTGCAAGCTCATAAATTCGCCCTTCAATTTCTTTCAGTCTTTCGGAAAGCTCTTCTCCCATTGCTTTCAAGCGATCAACATCCACTTTCACTCCCGTTGACTCCATATCAGCTAGCACTAGGCTTAATGGCATTTCTAAATCATAAAATAGTGCTTCTTGGTCATTCTTTCTTAATTCATCTTCCATTTTCTCTTGTATAGCCTGCATAGCGAATGCTTTTCTTACGATGTGATCAGATAAGAATTCTTGATCTGGAACCTTTCTTTTTGCTCCTTTTCCATAGAAAGCTTCATCTGATTGTAAGTTAAGATAGCCATATTTTTTAGCAACAGAAGCAACATCTTCAATCGTTGCAGAAGGATCTGCTAAATATGCAGCAATAAGAACATCAAACGTAATTCCTTTTAAATGAATCCCTTGATGTCGTAAAGACACTTCCGATCTTTTAGCATCATAAACAATCTTTTCTTTGTTTTCATCTTCTGCCCATGCTTTGAAAGCAGACGATACTAAAGCTTGATTGATCGGTAGATAGTATGCTCCTGTGTCATTTAATAAAGAGATACCTAAGATTGGGGCATAATGATAGTTATCCTCCAATACTTCGACATACATTATATTTATATCAGAAAAAATAGCTTCTGTAATATTTTCAACCGTTTCAAAATTTATATCTTCTAACACTAGTTCCTCTTGTTCAGGTGTTTCTCCTAATTTTTCGAGTAAAGAGTTAAATCCAAGCTCCTTGAACATTTCTTTTAGCTTTTCTATTTGCATTCCAGGAAATTCTGTATCTTCCAAAGTTATTGTTAGAGGAGCTTTTCTTGTAATAGTAGCTAGTTCTTTGCTCATTAAAGCTTGATCCTTAAATTCTTCTAGCTTTTCTTTCAGCTTCTTACCACTTACTTGGTCAATAGACTCTACCAATTTTTCTAATGAATCAAATTCCTTCAACAATTTAATTGCTGTTTTTTCTCCTACCCCAGGAACACCAGGAATATTATCTGAACTATCTCCCATTAAGCCTTTCATATCAATAATACGATCTGGAGTTAGACCGTATTTTTCCTGAACATGTTCAGGCGTATAGGATTCCATATCTGTTATCCCTTTTCTTGTGATATAAACAGTTGTCTTATCTGAGCTCAATTGTGTTAAATCTTTGTCACCAGAAATAACAACCACTTCAAACCCATCCTTTTCTCCTTGAAGAGAAAGAGTTCCAATAATATCATCTGCTTCATAGTTTTCTAATTCGTAATGATGGATACCATAGGATTTCAATAGCTCTCTTATATAAGGGAATTGCTCTGACAATTCTGGTGGTGTCTTCTGACGCCCTCCCTTATATTCACTAAATGTTTTATGTCGGAAAGTTGTTTTTCCTGCATCAAAGGCTACTAAAACATGTGTTGGCTTCTCTTCTTCTAAAATTTTCATTAACATCATGGTAAAACCGTAAACAGCATTTGTATGTACACCTTTATCGTTATTTAAAAGCGGTAAAGCGAAAAACGCGCGATAGGCAATACTATTACCGTCTATTAATATTAATTTCTTTTTCAAGAAATCCTCCTCCATCCTATTTATGTGTTATGTTATCTCGTAAAAAAAACGATGATTGTTACATGGCTCAATACTATTTATTTTACATGACATATACATAAATGTAAAAAGGCAGAGATTGCTGAAAAAGAGGTTCCTTCCTACGCTTATATTTATTTCATTCATTGACGAAATAAACGTGGAACAAACACCTTTTACCAACTATCTCTGCTATTTTTACAACTTTAATAAAAACATTTTAGGTATATTGACATGGTCTTGAATTGGAGAAAACTATCTATTCTACTAACGAGCGAGAACCAATTCTTCCCTCTTCCAAGACTAATTTTACACAGGGGAAGCCAAAAGCGGGGTAGCTTTCAGCTTAAGTCCTTAACCAAATGGATAAGGGGGACTTCACAAATTATTGTATCAACAAAGTGTAAACCCACCATAAACCAAATGTAAAAACAATGTAAAGAGAGAAAAGCGGAAGGCACCGTTTAGCGCCGTGTGAACTGGAGCGATTTTCTTGAGATAAAGGAAACACGAAGAACGATAGTGATTCGATGTTGACTTATCGTAGAGACAATCGTGAAGTTCATCTGGCGCTGGTGACTGGAGCTAGACAATGAAAAGCGGAAGGGCCTGTTTTTTCGGTGTACAAACTGGAGACTCTCGACTGAGATAAAGGAAACACGAGGAACGGCAGTGAGTCGATGTTGACTTATCGTAGGGAGATAGTCGGAAGTTTGCTAACCGATAGGCACTGAAGCTAGACAGAGAAAAGCGGAAGGCACCGTTTAGCGCCGTGTGAACTGGCGCTGATACCATAGGAAAATGTGCAAGATTTAGAAAAAAGAGGATACCGATGTCAGTATCCCCTGTCCTTAAAATGGAAATTCCTTGTGCAAAATAACCGTGAAGGTAGTTCCTACACCCATTTTACTTTCCACATGAATCGTTCCTCTATGTAATTCCACTAAATGCTTAACAATTGCAAGACCTAGCCCTGTTCCGCCAGAATTTCTACTTCTTGCTTTATCTACGCGATAAAAGCGCTCAAATATTCTTGGAATTTCTGCCGAATCGATTCCAATTCCTGTATCTTGAATTCTAACTTCAATTTTCTTTTTCTTTTCCACAACATAGACGTTGATTTCGCCATCGTTTGGAGTATAAATCACAGCATTTGTGATTAAATTTAAAAAGACTTGAGTTAACCGACTTCTATCTCCTTGAATCTGGATAATTTCATTTGATTGAGGAAATTTCAGTTTTATATTTTTCGCCTCTGCTCGACCTTCTAGCATTTTTGTTGCCTTATTTAAAATTTCCACCAAATTAAACTCGTCTTTATTTAAAGAGAAGTGATGTTGTTCTAATTTTGATAAATCTAGAAGATCTTGAATTAAAGTCTGTAATCGATGGCTCTCTTTTAAAATAATTCGCAAAAATTCTTCCAGCGTCTCTTTATCTTCCATCGCCCCATCAAGAAGTGTTTCAGAAAATCCCTTAATAGAAGTAATAGGCGTTTTTAACTCGTGTGAAACATTGGCTACAAAGTCTTTCCGAACTTGTTCTAGCTTCTTCAACTCCGTAATATCATTAAAAACGAGCAAAATCCCCATCCACCTATCATTTGTCCCAATAATGGGAACTCCATAAACCTGAAAGCTCTTTTTCTCATTTTTAATTTCAAGTGTCATGTCTCGAATAACTTTATGTTCTGTCATAAAAATTTCTTCCGCAAGATCTGTAACTTGTCTATATGGAATAACTTTATAATATTGTTTATAAAGATAGTCAGCTGAACGAACAGAGAAAATATCTTTATAGGATTTATTGATTAAATTAATATACCCTCTGCTATCTATTAAAAGAAGGCCACTACTAATACTCTCAATCAAAGTACCTAAACGATCTTCTTGTATTTCTTGTGCTTTTACCATTTCTTGCATATCTTTGGCAACCTTATTAAGAGAAGAACTAAGAATCCCTGTCTCATCTACTCGATCTTCATATGTTCTAGCATGATAATTGCCATTTGCCAAATCAACAGCAACTTTGGTAGCCGACTCAATTGGCCTTGTGTAACGATAAATTAATTTATAACCAACTAGATAAATTACTATGAATGAAAATACAAACGAAGAAAAAATAATCCAATTGATATGTTGGTATGCATTTTCTATCTCGTCTACTTTTGCCCCTATTAGCAAATAACCTTGACCGCCTTCTTCATCAGAAAGCTCCTGTTGGTAAAAATGAAAGTTAGGGTTACCATCAATCGCAACGGCATTTACTTTTTCATTTAATAACAAAGCCTGCATTTGATTTTCATATTCTTCATCTGTCTGCAGCTCTCCCACATTGAACAATATCTCGCCAGATTCATTAATAATCGTAATCTGTAACTCTAATGCTTCGCTATATTCGATTATTAAATCATTATTAACTTTTAAAATCCCACCGTTATTCATTATTTGATTTGCTATTAATGTAGCTTCTCTTTCTAGGCGGTGATCAAAAGAATCCATAAAGGTTTTCTTATTATAAGACTCAATAAAAATAGCAACAAATAAAAACACGATAAAAATAGTAAATAAAACACTAGCCATTAATCGGGATTTAAAACTCTTCATTTACTTTGGTTCCTCTAATTTATAGCCTAAACCACGAATTGTTTTAATATATATAGGTTTTTTTGTATTTTCTTCAATTTTCTCTCGTAAATGACTAATATGTACATCTACAATTCTTGTATCGCCTACAAAGTCATAGTTCCAAACTGCACTTAACAGCTGGTCTCTTGTTAAAACTCTGCCTTTGTTTTTTACAAGATATAATAATAGCTCAAATTCTTTAGGCGTTAATTCTAATAATTCCCCTTTAAAATAGGCTTCATAATAATTAGGAAGGACTTTCAACTCTGCAATTTTAATACCTTCATCCTCATCTGTGTTTACTTCATTAGATGATGTTGGCACTTGCATCTGAGTTCTTCTTAAAACAGCTTTTATACGGGCGATAACCTCTCTCGGACTAAAAGGTTTGGTCATATAATCATCTGCACCAAGCTCAAGTCCTAATACTTTATCGAACTCATCATCTTTTGCTGTTAACATTAATATAGGAGTTAACACTTTCTGTTGGCGTAGTTCTTTACAAACATCCATCCCATCTTTTTTTGGCAACATTAAATCAAGTAGGATGACATCTGGATTAGCAGTTAAAGCTAGATTCAATCCTTCTTCTCCGTCCATGGCAGTCAATACATCATACCCCGCCTGTTGCAAATTATACTTTAGTAAAGTTACGATAGATTGTTCATCATCTACAACTAATACCTTTTTCTTCATATACAGCCTCCAAATATGTTAATTCCCCTTAAGTCCCCTTATACCTATTTACATTATAATATATTGTGTAGCGAAAATGGAAAAAACATTTCGTTACTATTTCCAAAAGGAAGTATTGATTTAAACGCGCAGGCTATAACAATGATACTATTAGAAAAACTAGGCTTGTAACTTAATTAATTCCATAAAAAAATCGGCTAACTTTTATGTTCGACCGATTTTTCTCATTTATTCAATTTAATAATGTCATTACATGACGAACGGAATGAACAGATTTTTCTAATGCTGCTTTTTCATCTTCTGTTAAATCAAGTTCTATAATTTGTTCGATTCCATTACCGCCCAAAATCGTAGGGACACCTAGATAAAGATCGTTATACCCGTACTCTCCTTCTAAATAAGCAATGGTTGGAAGAACTCGTCTTTGACTTTTCATAATTGCCTCACACATATCCACTAATGAAGCCGCCGGAGCATAATAAGCGCTTCCATTCCCAAGTAGATTTACGATTTCGGCACCACCATTTCTTGTTCTTTCAATAATCTCTTCCAATCTATGCTTCGGAATGAGCGATTCTAACGGGATTCCACCTGCATACGAATAGCGTATAAGCGGAACCATATCATCTCCGTGTCCTCCTAATACAATTCCTGTAATATCTTTAACAGAAAGGTTTAGCTCCATCGCAACAAAGCTTCGAAAACGAGCGGTATCTAAGACACCTGACTGACCAATCACCCTATTTTTCGGAAAACCTGATTCCTTATAGACTGTATAAGTCATTGCATCAACAGGATTCGTAAGTACAATAATGATACAATTAGGGGAATATTTCACTATTTCCCTCGTTACTGATATCATAATGGATTGATTTGTCTGTACAAGATCATCTCTACTCATACCTGGTTTTCTTGCCATACCAGCTGTAATAATGACAATATCAGAATCTGCAGTATCCTTATACTCGGATGTTCCAATAATATTTGCATCAAACCCTTGTACAGGACTCGCTTCAAACATATCTAAGGCTTTACCTTTAGTTGCATTTTCATTTCGCGGAACATCTAATAAAACAATATCTCCAAGCTCTTTTTGAGCAAGTAGAAATGCTGTTGTGGATCCGGTAAATCCACCACCAATAATTGAAATTTTCTTGCGCTTAACCATATAATATCCCCCTTATTAGACCAAGAATGCATGAGCCACTAATAGGCAATTTACTAGGCAGAGTCCCCTTTTACTCAAATCTAGTAACACTATTTCATATTAGCTTATCCCATTCTAATCCAATACACCAAACTGCTATTTTAGACAAAAAGGAAGAAGAGATGAGACTATCTCTTCTTCTATTTGTTATTAACCCATGTTCTTAATTAATTCATCACCGAATTCTGAGCATTTCACTTCCGTTGCGCCCTCCATCAAACGAGCAAAGTCATAGGTAACAACTTTAGAAGCAATTGTATTTTCCACAGATTGAATTACTAATTGTGCTGCTTCTGTCCATCCTAAATGTTCAAGCATTAGAACCCCTGAGAGAATAACAGAAGATGGATTTACTTTATCTAAACCAGCATATTTTGGAGCAGTTCCATGTGTTGCTTCAAAAATTGCATGGCCTGTTTCATAATTTATATTTGCACCAGGTGCAATACCGATTCCACCAACCTGTGCCGCTAATGCATCAGAGATATAATCCCCATTTAGGTTCATTGTCGCCACTACATCAAACTCTTTTGGACGAGTAAGAATTTGTTGAAGGAAGATATCTGCAATAGAATCTTTGATAATAATCTTTCCTGCTGCTTCTGCCTCTGCCTGTGCTTTATTAGCAGCATCAGATCCTTGCTCTTCTTTGATACGATCATATTGAGCCCAAGTAAATACTTTTTCCCCAAATTCTTTTTCTGCTAACTCATAACCCCAGTTTTTAAATGCACCTTCTGTATATTTCATAATATTACCTTTATGTACTAGAGTTACAGATTTACGACCTTCTTTAATCGCATAATTAATCGCAGCTCTTACTAAACGGCTTGTTCCTTCTTCAGAAACTGGTTTAATTCCAATTCCAGATGTTTCAGGAAATCTAATTTTATTAACTCCCATTTCTTGTTGTAAAAAGTTAATTAATTTAGAAACAGCCTCAGAACCTTTTTCATACTCAATTCCAGCATAAATATCTTCTGTATTTTCACGGAAGATAACCATATCTGTATCTTGAGGTCTTTTTACTGGAGATGGTACGCCTTCAAACCATCTTACTGGGCGTAAACAAACAAAAAGATCTAATTCTTGGCGTAGAGCAACGTTTAAAGAACGAATACCTCCGCCAACTGGTGTAGTTAATGGTCCTTTAATAGCAATTAAATATTCTTTAATAACATCTAATGTTTCAGAAGGTAACCATTCTCCAGTTTCATTAAATGCTTTTTCCCCAGCTAACACTTCTTTCCAAACAATTTTCTTTTCTCCATTGTATGCTTTTTCAACAGCAGCATCTATTACTCTTGATGACGCTGCCCAAATATCTGGGCCAATTCCATCTCCTTCAATATAAGGAACAATTGGATTTGCTGGTACATTTAATACTCCATCTACTACTGTAATTTTTTCTCCTTGCATGCTTCTATCCCTCCGTAAAAAATAGTTTCCTTTTCCAATGCAATCAATTGGAAAAAGAATGAAATAATTTATTATAACAAGCTTATAAAAGCTGATTATATTTACTATTCTGACGAATAAAATTAAGTAAACGTTAATCCTTTTATTAAACTCTACAACACTAAGTATATATCATCCTTTTACTCTATGGGGAATTATATCCTTTTTAACGTTGATGAACTGGTACATATTCTAAGCGTTCAGGACCAACATAATCTGCTCTTGGTCTAATAAGACGATTATTCTCATACTGCTCAAGAATGTGAGCAAGCCAACCTGAAACCCTGCTTACAGCAAAAATTGGCGTAAATAAATCATGGTCAATACCTAAACTATGATAAACAGATGCAGAAAAGAAGTCTACATTTGGCACTAGATTTTTTTCTTCTTTTAACAGGCTCTCAATTTTAATACTCATATCATATAGTTGAGGCTCCCCTGTTAACTGCGTTAATTTTCTTGCCATTTCCTTTAAATGCTTCGCACGAGGATCGCCCTTTCGATATACACGATGACCAAATCCCATTATCTTTTCTTTTTTCGCCATCTTTTCTCTAATATATGGCTCTACATTTTCGATACTTCCGATTTCTTTCAACATCTTCATAACAGCTTCGTTCGCCCCACCATGAAGTGGCCCTTTTAACGCACCAATTGCCGACGTAACCCCTGAGTATACATCCGATAAAGTAGCGACACATACTCTAGCTGTAAAAGTTGAGGCATTTAACTCATGATCTGCATGAAGAACAAGTGCTTTATTAAAAGCCTCTATCGCAATTGCTTCAGGTTCCTTTCCAGTTAGCATATAAAGGAAATTAGCGGCAAATCCTAAATCCTTTCTTGGAGAAATTGGATCAAGCCCTTTCCTTAACCTTGAAAAAGCTGTTACGATAGTTGGAATTTTCGCTTGAAGCCTTACAGCCTTGAAATAGTTTGATTCAGAATCCATGCTATCTGCGCTTTCATCATAAGCTCCTAATAAAGATACACTTGAGCGAAGTACAGCCATTGGGTGTACCTTATCTAACGGGATTAGTTTCATTTGTTCAATCAAAGAGATAGGTAATTCAGCATTATCTGCTAATTCTTGTTTTAGTTCTGCCAATTCGCTATCATTTGGTAGCTTTTGATGCCATAATAAATATACAACTTCTTCAAAACTGGAATTCTCTGCTAACACATCAATATCATAACCAACATAAGCGAGTGAATCATCTATAATGGAACTGATAGAAGATGTTGTAGCAATAATCCCCTCAAGCCCTTTTGTAACAGCCATACATATCTCTCCTTCACACTTTTTCTTTTTAGTAGTACAAATCTTTCAAACTCCCATATTGTATCTATCGTAGTTACCAATATTGTTAAAATCTGTAAAACCAAAGCAATGGAATACACTCTAAAGTAAATGTTCACTATTTTGTTAGATTAACTGAATATGTACCTAAAAATCAATTAAAAATGTAATCCGGATTTATTTTAAAAAAGATGGGGGAGTTTTTTCGTTAAACATTAAAGTGAGTATTCTATATTTGAAAATGCTTACATTTTCAAATAAAAAAATAAACGATTTTGGTACTTATAGATGAGATAATTGTAACTACATACTCATTATAAACAAAAAACGTTAAAATGTCTCATATTTTATACTTAAAAACTGTAGATATAGTAAAAAAATTTTTTTCTGATTCCCTTTTACACTATATTCTTTTATTCTTGAATTATACCATAAATCCCAATCAACTGTCTGCCGGTAGAGTGGATTATGTTATCCACTCTACCACTTTAATTGCAGCATAAGCTATTCCTGCTCCAATTAACGGTCCTACTGCTACCCCATTAAAGACAGCCACAGACAAAATAGTCCCAAGAACCAGCGCTGTCGTAATCTCAGGAGAATCGGCTAATAAATTTACTCCGCCTTTTGCTAGTAATGCTACCATAATTCCAGAAATCAGCGCAATCCAAGCATAAGGTGATTTAAATGTTGCAGATAGATCTTTAAAGCCAATATCTCCTGTTGCAATTGGTACAAGAACAGCAATAGTAATAATCGTTACTCCCCAATTAATTCCTTTAGATTGAATCAAAGAAAAAAGCTTATTATCTATTCCAATCAGTTTTAATACTAACAAAAAAACAACGGCAATAATTAAAGAATTGTTTTTGGCAACAAGTGCAATTGCCAAAAGCAAATATAAAAATAAATATGGTTGGCTAAATAAAAACATGGATAATTCTCCTTTTAAAAAAATTATGCTGAAATTTTCCATCCGACTTATTATTTTATAATAAAAAGCAGGATTTCCGATTAAAAAAGCATAAGTATAGAAAATATGAATGACAAAAGGAATATATTTCTATTCTTATTCTTAATAAATTAAGTGACCACTATTTATTATACTAAAAATGGGAGGACTAACGTTGAATTTGACTTATTTGTATCGTACGATTCGATTTATGGTAGTACTTATTGCTACCATCCTATTATTTGTAAGCATCTTTTATTTATCCAAAGTCACCTACCCTTTTATTATAGGCTTTCTTATTGCTTTTCTAATGAATCCACTCGTAAATTTCCTGCAATTTACGTGTAAATTACCAAGAGCTTTTGCGGTTATTGTAAGCATTCTACTCATTTTATCTGTTTTTGCTGGATTACTTTCATTATTAATCGCAGAAATAGTTGCAGGCACAGCATATTTAGGAGAGGTAGTACCAAAACATATTGATATCATCATTCGATATATAGAAGATTTATTCGCAGGACAAATCATCCCATTATATAATAAAATATCGCAAACCTTTGATAATCTCGAAACAGGCCAACAGGATACCATTATGTCAAATATAAATAAAGTTGGTGAACAAGTTGGCAATGTTATGGGAGATTTTTTACAATCTATTTTCCTTAATATTCCCATTATCTTGTCCTGGTTTCCTAATGCAGCAAGTGTCCTAATATTTTCTTTATTGGCAACATTTTTTATTAGTAAAGACTGGGTTCGTTTATCTTTAAAGTTTGGAAAATTCTTTCCTTCTAAATGGCTAATTAGTGGAAAAACTGTATTCTTTGAATTAAAGAAAGCGTTGTTCGGATTTTTAAAAGCTCAATTAACACTTGTTTCCATCACAACCGTTATTATTTTAATCGGCCTATTAATCCTCCGAGTAGATTATGCTATTACGATAGCGCTATTAACTGGAATAGTAGATATTATCCCCTATTTAGGTACAGGATTAATATTTGTTCCTTGGATTATTTATGAAATTATCACAGGGCAAATTGTCCTCGCAATTGGGTTATCCGTGCTTTATACTATCGTGCTTGTCCAACGACAAATTATGGAGCCAAAAATTCTCTCATCTAACATTGGGTTAGACCCATTAGCAACATTAATTTCCTTGTTTGTTGGTTTCAAGCTTTTTGGTTTTATTGGCCTGATCATTGGTCCAGTCTCTCTCGTCATTATCACTACCTTACATAGAGTAAATGTATTTCATGACATCTGGAGATTTATTAAAGGGGAAAGTGAGATACCAAAATAAGGGAACTGAAAAAAGAGCCGTGAATATCAAATGATTCACAGCTCTTTTTCTTTGCAAACTTGTCTTTAGTATTTAGTAAGGCCCTCGAATGGCATTTTTAACTTTTTCTTCATAAAAAGTTCTTAAAGTTTGTAATTCCTCGGTATGAAATGTTTTTTCTTCTAAAGCCTTTAAGTTTTCAACAATTTGCTGACGATTTTTAAATCCAGGGATTACACAAGATATCCCTTGTTGATCCAAGATCCATCGTAATGCAGCTGTAGCCATTGACTCTCGACCATTTGCAATCCAAGATAGTTCATCCGCTAACTCTACACCTTTTGCAAAGCCAAGACCTGCAAATGTTTCCCCTACATTAAAAGCTTCTCCATTTTCATTAAACTTTCGATGATCATCTTCAGCGAAAGTATGCGCTTTCGTGAATTTCCCAGTAAGTAATCCACTTGCCAACGGAAGTCGAACAAGAATTCCGACACCCTTTTTCTCGGCTTCAGGAATCAATTCCTCCAGTGGTTTTTGACGAAAAATATTAAATATTACTTGTAAAGCTTTTACATTTGGATTTTGCAAACATATTAGCCCCTCTTCCACTGTTTCAACACTTACCCCATAGTTGCGAATTTTTCCTTCTTGCTGCAATTTATCAAGTACTTCAAATACTTGACCACCTTTTAAAATATCTGTTGGCGGACAATGGATTTGATATAAATCAATTGCTTCTCTATTTAGTCGTTTTAAGCTATTTTCACAATATTTGCGAACACTTTCCAAAGAGTATGTTTCCTTTGCAAAAATATCGCCGCCACGACAAAATTTAGTCGCAATATGAATTTGATCCTCTTTTCCCTTCGTTGCCTTTGCAAGTAATTCTTCACTATGTCCTTCACCATAAACATCAGCTGTATCAAAAAAGTTTACCCCTTTTTCAATCGCCAAGTCTAAGGATTTTAATGCTTCACTGTCATCAACCTTTCCCCATGAACCACCAATTGCCCATGTACCGAAACTTACTTCACTGATTTTTAGTCCTGTGTTTCCTAAATCTCTGTAATTCAATTTGTGAGCACCTCCATTAGCTATGAATACTTACGCAAATATTTATTGAGCCTTATTCTATTATAAAGGAAGCGGTAGCTATACAGTACTTCTCCTATTTCTAAAAAATAAGTGCTCTTAGAGAAATTATAACAACCAACCCTAAGTTTGTATATTAAATAAACTAACTTTCTATACATCCTCTTGGATTTTTCTTAAAAGACTATAAACAAATTCTCTTTCGGTTTGGTTCATAAAGAAAATATAGTATAATTAATCAATTATACTAAGACCCAAAGCAAGATTCGGAGTATGTAGAAAATTAACCCAACAAACACATAATTCCATCATTATGAGAAGGAGAGTAGGAATAGCTATGCATGTCACTTGGAATCAACAACTAGTTAAAAAAGAGAATAAATCACTCTGTTTAAATTTAATTAAGAACACTGCTCCTATTTCCCGAGCTGAAATAGCTCAACAAACAGGTTTAACAAAAGGAACTGTTTCCTCCTTAGTATCTGAGTTACTAGACAAACAATTAATTTATGAATCTGGTCATGGAGAATCGAGTGGGGGCAGAAGACCTGTCATGTTACTATTAAATGAACATGCTGGTTATTCGATTGGTATCGACCTAGGTGTCAATTACATATTAGGAATCTTAACTGATTTACAAGGAAAGATCATCCACCGAATCAATGAAAAGTATGTAAATTTAACCTTTGAAGATACACTACAGATTATTAAAAATATAATTACTACTTTAATGGACATTGCTCCTGAGTCTCCTTATGGTGTAATCGGGATTGGTATTGGAGCACCTGGCATTATTAACATGGAAGGCGATATTCTGCTTGCTCCAAATCTTGGATGGCATAATGTTTCCCTAAAAAAGCCTTTAGAAGAATTATTTAATCTGCCAGTCTTAGTTGAAAACGAAGCAAACGCAGGAGCATATGGAGAGAAGCAATTTGGTCTCGGCCAACCTTATCAAAATCTTATCTATGTAAGTGCGGGAATTGGTATTGGCGCTGGAATTATTATGGACGGAGAATTGTATAAAGGAAGCAATGGTTATTCTGGAGAAATAGGCCATATGACCATTCAAAAGGATGGAATGAAATGTCGATGTGGTAATATTGGCTGTTGGGAGCTATATGCATCGGAGCAATATCTATTAACGAAAGCCTCCGAATGGAAGCATGGGGATACAGATCAAGTCCATTTAAATGATTTGATTGAACTTGCCAACCAAGGAAATGAGCTAGCAATCAATCTATTGAATGATGTTGGTGATCATTTAGGAGCTGGAATAATTAATATCATTCATACCTTTAATCCAGAGCAAGTTATTATTGGCAATCGTCTAACCTTAGCAAAAAAATGGATAGAGCCACGCGTGAAAAAAATGATAAGTAATCATACTTTACCCTTTCATCAATCGGAACTTGCTATCCATTTTTCAGATATCGATTTTTCCTCTTCTGCGCTAGGGTCTGCTGCTTTTACCACAGAGAACTTTCTAAGGTTTATGGTGCAACCGGATTAATGCTATTTTCGTAGATTTAGTCAAAATTTTTTTACAAGTATGAATAATCTTTAGTCCTTATTCTGCAGGATTCCAAATTCGGAAATTACCACTTAAAGCCAGTAAACTAAAAAAGTATAAACAATTATCATAATAACGCCTATCCCCTTTTCGGATCGGTGTATTCCAAAATAATTCAACCATTCGTTTCGCATTCGGGCCTTCTGCTGCTAAAGAAGCCATTGCATTTGTTGCAATTAACCCAATTGGATGAAGTGATTTCTCAGAAAAAGGAACTCCATCAATAGTATATCTTCTGTAATCTTCAGGATCGATTTCTGCGAAAAAGTTCTGAATTTTATTAGCCGTTTTCCTTTCCCATTCACTTCCTCTAAACCATTCATAATCAAGACCAATATTCCCAGCAACACGATAGGAATCACTATAAAAATGGCCGTAGCCTTTTTCATTATTTGGTGTCCCATCATAAAAGGCATATTCAGGGGAGAGCCCTGTTTCTGGATGGCAAGAAAGTTCCAAATATTCACGACTTGCCTTGGCAGCTTCCTTCCAAAATCCTCGATCTTCCGGAAATGCCCAGCTAGCAAAAAGCTCATAGAAATGAGGTAGATGATAGGACGGATTGGTAAATTCACAATTAGGGACAAACTTTATTAACTTATTGTCTAAATTCCACATTGGGTTCCCGTCTCCATTTTCCCCCTTATGTAGGCAGGTTCGTAATAAGCTTCTTGCTTGCTGACTATAGTTGAAAGGTTCTTCCCCATCTCCCCATCGATGTGCTGCAAAAAATAGAGCAAGTGCAAAATACTCTTCTCCATCTGGAGCTGGACCATACGCCCGCTTTGTTCCATCTGGATTGCAAGACCAAGCAAAATAGCCAGCATTTTCACCAGTATGCATGTACATATGCTTCTTTGTCCAATTCCATATTCGGTCAAATTCCTCTTTTTTATCTAACTGGACAGAAATCATCATTCCATAGGACATGCCTTCCGTTCTAACATCTAGATTACCTGTATCTAATAAGTAACCACCATCACTAGAAGGAAAATATATTCTAGTGTCATTATCTCCATAAAAAATTTGAGTCCACGCATCTTCTAATTTTGTCTGAATAGCATGATCTGTATAACCCAACTCTTTAAATACATTTCGGTATTTCCCTGTTTTAAATGCACCACTCATTTAAACAATCACTCCTTTTTTAAGACGTATAGGAAGTTATCAGACTATCATCGATTCCTTTATATGTTTCTGTTTCATCTTTCATTTCATTTAGTTCTATTAGCGTTACTTCATTTTTAGATAATGTAATAGCAAGCTTTAAATAGCCCTCTTCCTCTTTATTTATTTTTGCCGTCATAAGCTTTGGTATAGAAGCTTCTCTTAATGTTTCAATTGACTGTTTGTCTGGAAAACGAGGTCTCCCCATTTCTTTCCACACTTTCCAAGAATTCGCATGGTGTTCATCGACACTTTGCCGCTTAAGAAAGTATTGGTCGCTGCTAACAGGTATTTGTATCAATAAATCTTTTTCAAAGCCCTCCCCTTTTTCCATCACAGTATTCCAAGCTACAAGGGCAATAGATCCATTTTCTTTTCGAGTAATAATCATTTGGGCATCGCGATAGAGCATTTCCTCACCAAGCCTGTTGAAAAAGGCAAATAAATGAAAGGTAGGCTTTGGGATGGAATGAAGGGCTATTAACCCAAACCCTCCATGGAATGGTGCCTTCGGTATATCAGACTCCTCAAAAACATCACTAAATGTCCAATAGGAAAATGAGTCTACATAATCTCCTCCCTCACTCAATATGCGTGCAAGATAAGCAGCATTTAGTGGTGTATCATGCACTGGATTAATGGGACTGTACGACGTATTATATTCTGTAATATGGAATGGTAAATCAGAAAAGGCTGATTTTTTAATTAGACCACGTACTTCCTCAAATTGTTGAAGCATGTCCGTATTATCCACTAGGTCTTGATAATAGTAATCGGGAGTCACTTTCTTAGGACTTTGCGATGTATAGGCATGACGGCTGACAAAATCGACTGGCACTTCTTCTTTATGACAAAATTCCAAGAAATCAACAATCCACTCATCTGCTCCCCCGCATATTGCCGGACCTCCAACCTGTAAATCCTGGTTCACAGCTTTTATTGCTAATGCCGTTACTTTATATAGTTTAAAATATTCTTGCTTATCTGCGTCCTTCCAAAAATTCACTAAGTTAGGCTCATTCCAAACCTCAAATGGCCATTTTTTTACTTCCTCTAATCCATATCTTTCGATAAAATGCTCTACTACCGCTGTAACTAAATCACTCCATTTTTGATAATCTTTCGGCGGTGTAACATTTCCTTTCCAATAAAAAATTGTTTGATCACCAGAAGCTAACAATTCCGGCATAAAACCAAATTCAATGAACGGGCGTAGATTCAAATCAAGAAAGGAATCAAAGATACGATCAATATAAGTAAAATTATAAAATACCTTCACTTCTTCTCCTATCTTCATTTCCCGATAAATACCAACATCATCAGAAAGCAGCCCATGCCCTCTTATATATTTAAAACCTATTTTCTCCTGGATTATTTTTAAATGATCAAGATATTCTTTCTGAAGAGCCAATCCCAGCCTTCCTGTTCCGATACAGTACTTCCAATTTTCTGTTAACTTTTCCTTTCCTTTTGCTGCTACAATAATAGGTTTCATTTCCTTCTCTCCTATTCTTTTGTTCACATACATTTTCAGAAATATTTTCTAGTAAAATATCATTCTTTTCATTTTATTTTTACTCTTCAGGATAGTTTCAATCTTTTGTAAATGTCGAAATTCCCCAGGAAATATTGTTTTAAGAGCTTCAGCAGTTAAACTCCTGAGTAAGCCATAAACCCTCCATCAACTGGAACGCTGATTCCGGTAACAAAACCACTTGTTTCTTCATTAACTAGCCACAATAAGGTGCCCAATAAATCCTCTGGTCTTCCTAATCTTCTTACTGGTGTATGTGCCAGTATTTTTTTCATACGGTCTGTATAAGTGCCATCAGAGTTTTTGAGCAACCCTTCATTTTGCTTCGTAAGAAAGAAGCCAGGAGCAATAGCATTTACTCTGATTCCGGTCTCAGCCATATGAACAGCAAGCCATTTGGTAAAATTTTCAATCCCCGCTTTTGCTGCACTATAGGCTGGTACTTTTGTCATTGGACTTGGCGCGCTCATAGAAGAGATATTTATGACAGTCCCACTTTTTCCAAGCATTTGCTTAGAAAATATTTGTGTAGGAATTAATGTTCCGATAATATTTAGATTAAATACAAATGAAAATCCCTCAATTGTTAAATCGAAGAAACTCGTAATCCCTTCTTTATCTAAATCTTCCATACGAAGAATTTCCTCTGATGTAACCCCCTTTGGATGATTTCCTCCCGCTCCATTAATTAAAATGTCACAGTTCCCAAAAGTTTCGTATACAATTTTCTCTGCTTCTTTTACACTATGGACATCGACTACATCACATGCAACTGCAATAGCTGTTCCACCTGCGATATTTATTTCTTCTGCTACCTTTTGAGCTTTTTCATACGTACGATTAAGCAGTGCTACTTTTACACCTTGTCTAGCTAACTCCTTTGCCATACAACTACATAGTACTCCTCCACCGCCAGTAATAACTGCAACTTTCCCTGATAGATTTTCAATTAAAGGCAACATTTTTGTCTTCCCCTTTCTGTTTGATTCCTTCGCCTTTTTCTAAACTATCCCAAATTCCTAATATATACATTATTCCTAAAGCTCGATCATAAAGACCATAACCAGGTCTTGCCTTTTCTCCCCAAATCATTCTACCGTGATCTGGTCTGAAATAACCTTTAAATTCATAATCATGTAGCGTCTTAACTATTTCATATAAATCAAGCGTGCCATTTTCCGTACTTCTATGGGATGTTTCCTCGAAATCTCCATTTTCTGCAATTTTGATATTCCGAATATGCACAAAAGGTACACGTTCTTTTTTCAAAAAATGTCGTAATATATCAGGAATATCATTATTAGGATTTGCTCCTAAAGAACCCGAGCATATCGTTAAACCATTAGATGGACTATCTACTAACTTAATAATTTTGTCTAAATTTCCCTTTGAATGAACGATCCTAGGCAAACCAAAAACAGACCATGGTGGATCATCTGGGTGGATAGCCATTTTTATATCACATTCTTCTGCAACTGGAATGATTTGTTCTAAGAAATACTGAAGATGGTTAAATAGATCTTCTTCTGTTACATCTTTATATAATTGAAATAGATACTTAATGGATTTAAGTCTTTCCGGTTCCCACCCTGGCAATGAGTATCCATTTGATAAGTTCTCCATTTGCTCAATTAAAGCCATTGGTTCAATCGATTCTATTTTCCCCTTTTCATATGCTAAAACAGTCGACCCATCAGGAAGTTCCTTTGCTAGATCTGAACGAGTCCAATCAAAAATCGGCATAAAATTATAGCAGATAACCTTCACTCCAGCTTTTGCTAGATTACGAATCGTTTGTTTATAATTTTCAATATATTTTTCTCTTGATGGAAGTCCAAGTTTAATGTCTTCATGAATATTAACACTCTCAATAACTTCTAAACTCATACCATTTCTATTGATTTCTTCCTTTAACTCCATAATTCTATCTTCTGGCCAAACCTCTCCAACTGGAATATCAAACAATGCTCCAACTACCCCATCTATTCCAGGTATTTGTCTAATATGCTCTAATGAAACACTATCATCTTCTCTACCAAACCATCTAAACGCTACCTTCACTTATGAATCCTCCTAGAAAGTCATCTCTTTTTATCAATTATCTCTATTAATCTCAAAATAATTTTTTGCATTAAAATAGGAAATATCCTGAACTAATTTTCCAATAAAATCATAATCTTTTGGTACCTCTCCATTTTCTATCCAGCTCCCTAGCATATTACAAAGAATTCTTCTAAAATACTCATGCCGGGTGTAGGATAAAAAACTTCTCGAATCTGTTAACATTCCAATGAATGTTGACAAAATCCCTATATTGGCTAAATCTTTCATTTGATTTATCATTCCATCTTTATGATCATTAAACCACCATGCGGCTCCACTTTGTATTTTCCCCTTCACCCCTGCTGCTTGAAAGTTTCCTGCGGCTGAGGCAATGATTGGACCATGATTAGGGTTCAACGAATATAGGATTGTTTTTGGTAATTGATTATCTTTATCCAAGCTATTTAAAAATTGGTTAAGCGGTCTTGCTAAGGTAAAATCATTAATGGAATCATAGCCTGTATTAGCACCCAATGACTGAAACATACGATTATTATTATTTCTCTTTGCTCCAATATGCAGTTGCATCACCCAGCCTAAGGAAGAATATAACTGTCCAAGGTATAGGAATGTATACGTTTTAAACTTATTTTCCTCTTGTTTAGAAATGGTTGCTCCTTCAAGCTTTGCTAGAAAAATGCGACTTGCCTCTCCTAACGTGCATTCTTCATATGGCAATTCTTCCAACCCATGATCAGCAATTCTACATCCTTTTAGATGAAAATAATCAATACGTTTTCTAATCGCTTTTAGAAAAACCTCGTAATCTGTAATGCTAGTATTTGTTTTCTTTCCCAAATTTCTTATATAAGAAAGGAACGATTCTTGATTAATTTCAAGTAAAGAATCAGGTCGAAATGAAGGAAGAACCTTTGTTTTAATCTCAGAATTTTCCTTTATCATGCTGTGATATTCTAAATCATCTAAAGGATCATCTGTTGTCCCAATCATCTCGACATTAGATTTAGCAATAAATCCTTGGGCAGTATATTCTTTTTGCTTAAGCTTCTCATTACAAATATTCCAGATTTCATCGCAAGTATCTTCATTCAATACAGTGTCAATCTGAAAATATCGCTTTAATTCTAATTGGGACCAATGATATAAAGGATTTCCTATGCAATAAGGAAGAACTTTTGCCCAAGCCTGGAACTTCTCATAATTACTTGCCTTCCCAGTTATATAGTCCTCCTCTATTCCGAAGTATCGCATTGCTCTCCATTTATAATGATCTCCTGCTAACCATAGCTCACTAATAGTATCGAAGGATTTATTTTCTGCTATTTCTTTCGGACTTAAGTGGCAATGATAATCAATTATTGGCATGCACTTACTATATTCATGAAATAGAATTTTTGCAGATTCATTTTGTAATAAAAAATCTTCTTCTATTACTTTCATCAACACTCTCCCTCTCTCCTTACCTGAATATAAGAAATAAAAAACAGTTAGTGGTTTTTCTTTGGATAATCCATATCTTCACCTTGAAAATGTATCCTCTACCTATCTAAATAGATAAAATAGAAATTTTCTTTCCCTACTAAACAATGCTTAAATATTTTTTAGCCAATAAAGTAATTTGGATACTTTTCCTTTAAAACATGCTGTTCTAAAAAGGCTAGCCGAAGATGTTTCTCCATTATTTCACTTGCCTTTTCTCCTTCCTTATTCGTAATAAGTTGATAAAGGGACTTATGTTGATTAATGATTATTTCCCAATTTGTATCACTAGAAAATCTGAGGAGTCGTAATCGCTTAAAATGACTATTTAGAAGCTGAAGCATATTCCATGTTCGTTCTTTTCGACAGGCAGCAAATAATAATTGGTGAAATTCCTCATCTAGTTCAAATATTTTTTGAAAATTATTTTGTTCCATACAAAGTTCTTGCATTCTAATATTACTTTCTAATCGAAAACGAAATACTTCTGGAAAATCCTTACTGACCAGTATAACAATTTCCTTTTCCACCATTTCTCTAATAAAGCGACCTTCTTCTACATGCTCTAAATTTATTCTTGATACAATCGTTCCATATTGAGGGATAATATCAAGCAATTCCTCTTGTGCTAGCTTCATAAATGCTTCTCTAACAGGAGTTCTGCTTACATTAAGCTCATCTGCAATTTCTTTTTCAGATATCTTCGTACCTGGTTCTAATTCCAAACTCATAATTTTTTCTTTTAAAATATTATAGGAGTAATCTCTTGAAGAAACCCTCACTCCTTGCGTAGTTAACATTTTTATTCTCCTTCGTTTGAATTATGAATCCTATACACTTGTATCACTGTTTCCTGTCTTCTTTAGAAAATTACTTTCAATATGACCTAACATCGCCTTAGAATTAAATGTCATCCCCATCGCAATCAAACTTGCAATAAAAATCACTAAAAAATCAGTCGTAAATACTGTTACAAAAGCAACTAAAAATAATATCAATATATTGCCTATCGTTTCTTTAAATTTAGTAAACTGATAAAAGGCAGATAACTTTACTAAATCTCTTATCCGAAAAGTAAACCTTGCATTGATCACTAACATATTGATACTAAGCATTGTCCAAATAAGAGTAAGTACAAGCAATACGATAAAAATCATTTGATTGACTGGAGTTACTGTTATTCGGAGGTATTGTAAATCGATGAGTAAAACAAAGTATACGGCAAGGATTATTGTCCAGGTGAAAAACGTGCCTTTTAAATTTGATCGATAGCCATAGAAAAAGTCCGCAGTGGGTGACAGTTCCTTCGTTCTCACTAATTTCTCCATGGAATAAAGTAATCCTGATATAGCAGGACCAGATGGAATTAATGCAAGAACATACAAACCGATATTAGAGAACGTTGGTGTTAATGTCATAAAGAAAAAAATGAATATTGCATTTGTTGCTACAAAATAAATATTGGTTAATAATATCCAATATACGTAATTGCTGAATGTAAATAAGATCCCTTGTCCAAACTCTTTTTTATGTTCCATGCCTTTCACCTTCTTTCAGAATAAAGAAATGTCCTAATGAAAAAATATATAGGATAAGGTATCCTTATTGCTAGTCGGTATAGGATACCTCATCAATTCTTCATCTATTATTTATTATTCTTCTTATATTCTTGGTATGTTTTATTTGCTGTTTCTACATATTGATCTAACCCTTGACTTTTTAGCTCTTTAATAAAAGCATCATATTCACTTAAATCACGTGTACCTAAAATAAACTTTAATGTGTTTTGAGTCGTATAGTCTTTTAAAGGTGTGCTTTGTAAAGTAGCTCTTTCTCTATCTTCTACAGAATACGGAATAATTGGTTCTGCTGGAATTGTTGTTTTCACTGCTTTCATATCGTTTTGGAATTTAATTTCCTCTTCACTCATCATAGATTGAAGTAAGTCTGTTGTTCCCCCATATGCAAAAACCCCATTTGAGAATCCATAATCCACACGTAAATCTTTTGTTCCTTCTGGATTTAAACCGTTATAAGTGACGTCTTCCGTTAATGTTCTTACTCCATCTTCTTTTGTAAATGTTGTTCCTTCCACTCCCCATTTAGCGAATTCTTGACCCTCATCACTGTAATATAACCAGTCAACAAACTGCAGAATTGCTTCAAAATATTCACTTTCCTTTATTTTTGAAGAAATCATAACACCATTTTCTAATCGAGAACCTGCCATTAATTGACCTGCAGGACCACCAGGAACGGTTATTTTTGAAATAGAATAATTTCCTTTTCCTAATGTTTTATCCATATCTGTGCGGTGTAAATTAATAGTTTGTGAGTTACCATTGATAATAAAGGACTTTCCAGTTACAAATTTTTGCGTTGCCTGTTCATCAGTCTGTGTGAAACTCTCTTCATCTAACAGCCCTTCGTCTACTAGTTTATGAAAATAAGTTACTAATTCTTTGTATTCGTCTGTAGTAGGTGCATAAACAAATTCATCTTGTTCCTCTATATAAGACAATCCATTTCCAAATCCCCATCCTGCCTTTGTTCCAAAGCCTGTTGCAGCAACATTTAGGGTACTATCAAACTTAAAACGATCGGAGAACGGAATAGAGTCTGGATAGATTTCTTTTAACTTCTTCATTGCTACATATAGTTCATCCCAAGTTGTTGGTATATCAATATTATTTTCTTCAAAGACATCTGTTCTAACGATCAATGTATAATCTGGCCAAACTTCTTCATGCAAACCTGGAAGGACATAAAACTTTCCATCCTGTTGTCGTAAAGTATCTATCTCTTCTTCTAGGTTCCATTTTTCTATTTTATCTTTTAAATGAGGCATTTTATCAATGTAATCGCTTACCGGAAGTGCAGCGCCTGAAGAAACAAACGCAGTTTCTTCGCCAGGATATGTTTTTGGAATTAATAATGGTGCTTCACCTGAACTAATCAACAAACTTCTTTTTTGCGTATAATCACTCAAAGGTACGATTGTTGGCTCTAAGGTAACATTCGTAATTTCTGTTATTTTATCCCATAGTAGCCAATCTTTATCGTATGGATATGTAGACTGTTCCATATATAAGATTGGTAATTCAAATGGTTCTGTAGCTTTAAATGTGTCTCCAACCGAGTACGATTCCATAGCTCCTTTTGTAGATACTTCTGTGCTTGCCGCATCATCATCAGAACACGCAGCTGTAATAAGTACAAACATACATAAACTTAGAAATAACCCAACCTTTTTTAAACTTTTCTTCATGGTATTTCCTCCCCTTATATATATAGGAAAAGCGTAGGTTTTTTTCTCAAGATATGGCATTGTAAACACTTCTTAGAAAAATAACTACGCTGAATTCCAGTTAGCTAGCGACCCTGCTTTACTACTTAACAGAGCCGAGCATGACACCAGAAACAAAGTATTTTTGTACAAATGGATAAACAGACAGTATTGGTAAAATGGTTAAAACCATTGTTACGGCTTTAATGTTGGCGGAAATCTGTGTTAAGTTGTCTGCCGACGTTGCTCCTGCTGACATAGCGCTTGTTGCCCCTGCAATCATATTTCTTAAGTAAATTGTTACTGGAAATAATTCTTTTTTATCTAAATAAATGAAAGCACTAAACCAAGAATTCCAATATGCAACCGCATAGAATAATACCATTGTGGCAATTACCGCTTTACTTAGCGGCAAAACTATTTTTAATAAAATACCGTATGTGTTTAAACCATCAATAGAAGCTGCCTCTTCTAATTCTTCAGGCATATTTTCAAAAAAGGATTTCATTATTAGCATATTGTAAATACTAATTGCTCCAGGGATAACAATTGCCCACATCGTATTACCGAAGCCCAATGCATTGATTAATACATAGTTTGGAATCAAGCCTCCGTTAAAGAACATGGTAAAAACGGCAAACACTGTTAAAAACCTGCGGCCAACCAATCTTCTTTTTGAAAGTGCATATGCAAATATAGTTGTTAAAAACATGGATATGATTGTCCCCACTATTGTATAAACAACTGTATTTTTATAATTTATCCAGAACATATCATCACTAAGAACTTTTTGATAGGTATCTACATTAAAACCTTTTGGCAATAAATTTACCTGTCCTGAATTAATATAGGACTCACTACTAAATGACTGTGCCACAACATTTATGAACGGATATAACGTACAAAAAATGATTACTAATAGAATACAAACATTAAAGACCTTAAAAATTTTATACTGCTTCGATTCTTTCATCTAGTCTCCCCTCCTACCATAAACTTCTTTCTGTAAGTTTTCTTGAAATACTATTAGCCGTTAAAACAAGTATTAATCCAATGATAGATTCAAATAATCCAATAGCTGCAGCATAACTGAAATTATTAGACTCTAGACCAACCCGGTATAGATAAGTAGAAAGAACATCGGAAGTTTCATATGTTAAAGGATTATAGATCAATAAGATTTTTTCAAAGCCAACCGCTAGAAAGCTTCCTATGTTTAGAATTAATAGGGTAACAATTGTCGGTAAGATACCAGGAATCGTAATATGCAGTGTTTGTTTCCAACGATTTGCACCATCTATTTTCGCTGCTTCATAGAGGGATTCATCAATAGTTGTTAAGGCTGCCAAGTAAAGAATGGCTCCCCATCCCATTCCTTGCCATACTTCTGATGTAACATAAATGGTCCTAAACCATTCTGGACTTTGAATAAAGCTTATTTTATCTCCTGTGAAAAATTCTACTATGGCATTGATCGAACCGTTTAATGCGGTTAATTGTAAAACCATCCCAGCAATTATAACGATAGATAAAAAATGCGGTAAATAAGAAGCAGTCTGTACAAACTTTTTGAATTTTTTTGACTTCACTTCATTTAAAAGAAGAGCAAAAATAATCGGCATTGGAAAACAAAATAGCAGTGTTAATCCACCTAAAATAAATGTATTTTTAAATACATTCCAAAAAACTGGATCTTCAATAAACATTTGAAAATAATACAAGCCGACCCATTGCTCGCCATAAATCTTACCGCCTGGCATATACCTTCTGAAAGCGATAACATTCCCAAACATAGGACCATACTTAAAGATTAATAAATAGATGATTGGCAATATTAACAAAGAATAAAGCTGCCAATCTTTTCGTATAGCAATCTTCAAAGTCTTAAATTTATTTCTTTTTGGCTTACTAATAGTCTTTACCTGTGAATGAACTACTTCAGTTTCCATTAGGACCCCCCATTTCTGTTATTAGTAACTTTTTAGTCATATACAAATTCTTTAATAAAGCCTCATCTTACAAAGATTAAGCAAATACACCTTCTTAATAAAGCGCTTACTTTTTACTATTTTTAGAAGTCTAGTTTTAAATTATGAAATACTATTATGAAAAAGGATATAATATTATAGAAAATTTGAGATGAAACAATTAAATGAAGTGATTGAGAGTGATAAGATTGTATTTTTTCAGAAAAATACTAGTATGGTAGTATACCTAAAAAGCGATTATCTTTTTAAATATTTAATAAATTTGATACAATGGCTTTTCTTTGAAGTAATGAACTGGAATATGTGGAAAGTATGCTTGAACTAATGATTGGAGGTACTCCATTCCAGGTTCTTCGCTAACTGCATGACCAATCATAATAAGTGCCTTTTTTTCTCCTTGGTGGATAGCATCCCTTACATATTCTGGAGCTTCCCATTCTGGACCTTCACCTGCTATAACTAAATCTAGGTGTTGATTCTGAAATAAAGGAATGACTAATTCTCCTCCACCTCGATAACCTGCCAGCACTCCGATTCTTTTGCATTCCATTAACTGATCACCAACAACTTTAACAAAAGGAGCGCCAAGCTTTTCCTTTACATACATCGCTATCTCCATAACCGATTTCTTTGGAATGGTTAAAATAGTTGCAGTAGGTTGGTTCTCTTCAACATATTTCTCCCATTCAAGCTTTCGAATCAAACCGACCATAATTCCATCTGGAGTGTAGCGATGAAAGTAATCATGAAAGCGAAAAATATTAATATTTGCTTCTTCTATTACTTGGAGTTTTGCATTACAAATTGGATCTTCAGCATATGCCTCTTTCCAATTATCATGACTATAAAAGGGACCTTCATGTGTAATAACCATATTTGCTCCAATAGAAATTGCTTTTTCTAATACTTCTTGCGTAAGCATGAATGCGATTACAATTCCTTCAACATCAACATTAGCTGAACCTTTTACTAATATATCAGTTGTTGATTCAAATCTTCTTGCAGGTTCGATTAACTTATCAATTACTCTTTGAATATTCGTCATTCTATCTCCCCCATCAAGTTAATCAAATTATACCATGATTAAGTTCGTTCATTCAATATACAAACTATTTTTTTTACAAGTTTTTCTATGAATTTTTCTTTCACGATAAATTTCGTCTCAAACTCTACTTATTCCGTGATAATCTTGTTTGTTTTCTGGTTTTGCAATCGCTGAAAAATGAGTAGACCACCTGACATTAGTATACAAGCTATTGAAACACCACTGAAAAATGGTAGAAGTCCAGGTAAATAAATCAATAGAAAAATATCTGCAGCTACTCCAAGGATTACTAGAATCAATAAATGGAGATTTAAAATTCCTACAAAAAAAGAATATTTAAAATACTCGATGAATTTTAATTGAAAATGGACATATACAGGAAAAAAGAATAAAAGTGTAATAATATACAAGCAAGAAATTAGTAATACGATACTTGTTGATATAATACTGATTATTCCCTCTAAATTTAAAATTAGATAGTAATCTAGATACAACATCGCTCCAGCCATTGCAAATACCATGCCAAAACCATTACTTTTGATAAATTCACTTTTATAGACAGAGAAGAATGTTTTCCAGATGGGTATCTCGGTTTCTTTCATAAACCATTTTCGAACAACAGTAAATAAAGCTACTGTCGCAGGCATAAAACCGAATACAATTAATCCGCTTAACAGAAACATAATCCATAGTAAATTAATATAGGCCAGCTTCATAATCCATTCACAGATGGTATATAATTTTCCCATTGGTTTTGTTGACATGTAATTCCCCTCTACTTTCTTCTGTCCTGCTAACTTTCTACCTAGTCTTTTTTATCTTTCTTGCAAACTAAGAGTAAATCTCTCTGGCAAATAACTGTAAATAAAGGAAATGGGGCTACTTAAGCTCCCATTCCCCTTTCACTAGGAATGCTTTTTTCACCATAGTTACTTTTAATGCTGTTCCTCCAACCACAAGATGCTCGTTACTCCACGTGGATAGTATTTACTTCCTGCGATTTCACCTGCTATGATTTGATCGCTCCAGCTCCAAACGGATAACTCAGGGTGTGTTAGCCATTCTACATGTGCAGCATCTGCTTTTGCCCCTTTTTCATCCCATTCCCAGTCTAGAATTTCTCGAGCGATAAATTGGCATAAATAAATTTTGCTTAGCCATGAATTATTACTTGTAGAGGAGATTTTCCATCCTCCATCCTCAAATAGACAAACACCTTCTGTTAACACTGTTTCAAGATGTGTCTTTAATGCCTGAATATAGACACCATATCGTCCATGTTCATCTAACGCATCTTTACAATTTGTAAAGTATGGGAAAATCAGTCCTTCTATTGCAGGGATAATTTTCGAGTCATTTCCTTCTCCAATGACAGCTGGAATATACCCATCTTCGGTAACATGCTCGACAATGGTTGCTGCGCATGTTTCTGCTTGCTCACCTGCAAGCTTAGCTAAATCTTCTCTTTCATTTTCCGTAAATATTTTTTCAAGTGCAATATAGGAAGCCCATATTTTTCCCGCAAGATAACTATTGTTTCGCGCTTGCCCTAACGACACGTCAAGACTGTCATAAGTGGTAATTTCCGCACCGCCCATTACCCTTGAAGAATCTAGTCCCATTAAACCATTACGCTTATCAGGTTCTGGATGGTCTCTGTTTAATATACTTTTAAAACATTGTTCCACTATCTCAAGATTTGCATCCAACCATTTTTGATCGCCTGTATGATGAACATAAAGGGCAGCACATAACACCCAGTTTACTAGCTGTTCATGGGTCATATGCGAGAAGCAACCATCAAGTCCATACAACTCATAGGATGAGTATTGCGGACGAGAAATTGTATTTGCTACACCCATATCATGGGTAAAACTTATCCCACCAGGATATTCTGTATCATCATTGGGAAAACGAACAGTATCTTGATAACTAAATCGTTGGACAAACATATCTAATTCATTTTTTACTGTCCATGGGTTCATTCTTAGCTCAAAGAAAATTTGATCAACCGTTAAATCAAATGTATTCATCATTCGATATTCCCCCTCATTCACTACCCAGAAGGGTTCACCATTATAATCTAACAATTGTGTAGATCCATAATAGCTGCGAATCGAGTGAATCAACATAAATTTTTGATCTTCCGATAAATGATTTGTACTAGTTATTTTTTCATTCGCATTTTTCGATCTGTCTGCAAGTAGATCAAAATTTCCAAGCGCATATTCAGCAACTGACTCGATATTATTAAAGAAGTTTGTATAGTAATAAGAAGTATCCATTCCTGCAGTTACAATCCCACCTCTATAAAAACAGATGGCAAATTGGTATGTTCTTTTTTCTCCTACTGGGACATCCATAACAAGCGCTCCTAAAGGTCCTAATCCAAATGTCCAATTCTCTTCTTCAGGAGTTGTTAGAATATTTTCCAAACTAAAGTGCATTGCTGATTTTACATCAGGATTGTTGGATACAATAGCAGTCAATCTGCCTTGACCAATACCTGCAAAGCCATCCATTGTATCATCGACTCTTCGCATCGATGAATAAGGATCACTCCCCTGATAGCCGAAAAAAGCGCGTCTATTTCTTGTTCCGTTTGTATTATCTACTGTCAATTCAGCAAGTACAGCTGGCAAAATAGTACTTTTCAATTCTTCTTCATCTGCAGCTTTTGGATCTGGAACACCTTCTACTTGGGAGTAAATAGTAAAAGATAGATCCTCAGATTCCCATGTATCTGTTCCAAGTTGAAAATTACGTTTTATTTTATCTTTAGAGATAGGAAAAATTATATTAGGCTTATCTGGATCTGGATCCATATTTTCAATATCATATCGCTTACTTTCATCATCGGCTTGGTATGCAAAGAACGGAAAAGCTTCATATGTCCCTTCATTATCTAAAGATTCAGCTCCAATATAAATATTTTGCTTTGGAGAACGACCTAATTCTAAATCTAATCCACCACCATCACCAGGAAATCCTAGCGTAAAGCTGGAGAACGCTCCTATTGGAGAATGATGAGCATTAAAAAATAAATTTTTTGGCATCGTGATTATTTCCTCCTTTTTATCCTTTTACAGAGCCGGCAGCTAATCCTTCGACAATCTTATTACTTAGGATGATGAAAGCAATTAAAATTGGAATAATACTTATCATTAAGGTAGCTCCAATAGCTCCCCAATCTGTTAAATATTGACCTACGAAATTATTAACACCAACGGTTAAAGTCTTCCATTTATCAGAACTAATGAACGTATTAACGAATACGAATTCATTCCAGTTATAGATCATATTGATAATAACAACTGTTGCCATAACAGGAGTTGTCATTGGTAGCGTGATTTGAAAGAATATGCGATGGATCGAACAACCATCCATTACAGCTGCTTCTTCCAGTTCACGTGGCAATGCTTGATAGAATCCTAATAAAATCATGATGGTAAGCGGTAGGTTAAACGCTGTATACGATAAGATGATTGAAATCGGATTATCGATTAGTTGTAATTGATTAAAGAAACTAAATAAAGGAATTAAGGTGGAATGCAATGGAATCATAATTCCAACCATAAACAATCCAAGAACAAGTTTACTTAGTTTCCAATGCATTCTTGTTATTGCAAAAGTAACAAAGCTTGCTAGAATTACAGTTAAAACTACTGCGACAATAGTAATCCACACACTATTAAAGAAATATTGGCTTATATTCCCTTGTGTCCATACTTTTACATAGTTCCCCCATTGTGGATCTTTTGGAAGAGCAAATGGAGATAAGCCAAATACTTCTTGATTCGTTTTTAAAGAAAAGAAGAATAACCAAATTAATGGATATATTTGAAAAATGGCAATTATTCCTAGTACTAGATACAAAATTCCGTATCCTATTTTACTTCCAATTGATCCTCTTGTTTTAGGAGATGTGGATAAATTAGTTTTATTATTTTTTTGTACAACTACTTCACTCATGATCCTCTCTCTCCTTTAATACTGAGCATCTTCTTTTGATGCTGTTAATTTTTGTATCACCCATGTCATCACTAAGCAGATTATTAATAACGCAAAGCCAATAGCACTACCATAGCCAAAATTATATGTTTTAAATGCTTCCTTATACATATAAGATGCCATTACTTCACTAGCACCATTAGGTCCGCCGCCAGTCATTACATAGATTAAATCAAAGTATTTTAATGAACCTACAATTGCTAGTACTATCGTTACTTTTATTACTGGAGCAATCAGTGGGAGCTTTATTTTGTAAGCGATTTGTAACGGGGTAGCTCCGTCGATTTTAGCTGCCTCCATAATTTCATCTGGCACCCCTTTTAAAGCTGCATAATAAATAATGATATAAAATCCTGCATATTGCCATACAATTGGAATGAATATCGAATATAGGACCAAATTAGGATCTGCAAGCCATATCGGTGTATTTTCCACTCCAAACATTTCCAAAAGCTTGTTCAGCATTCCGTTTGTTGGATCGAAAATTTTTAACCATAACTGAGCAATTGCTACAGAGGATAATAGCATTGGAATTAAATAAATTTTGCGTAAAAGTCCTGCTCCCTTAATCTTACTTGCTAAAATTAACGAGATTACTAAATATGCTACTAGGCTTATTGCAGAAAATACTGCTAATAAAACCGAATGATACGTACTAGTCCAGAACATTTTATCTTTCATGAGCTCTATATAATTATCTAGCCCAATAAAGGTCTTAGCCCCTATACCGTCCCAATCCATTAAGCCATAATATCCTGTTAATACAATAGGAATATAGATTAAAATTAAAATGAGCAACAGTGCAGGGAGCACATACAGAGTGATTACCCATTTATTCGACATCACATTTTTCATTTTTCTGCTCTCCCTCCTTATTGATTTGTAAGGGCTTTGTCAAATGATAATATTGGGTATTCTAATGTGATTTTTTTCATCAAACCAATATTATCGTTCAACAAAGCCTTCTCTTAAAATCAATAATGTCAATATCATAATTAAATGATTATTTTTAAATAGTGGAATCCATCTTTTTCCCTATGATAGATTCCACTCATTATTTGTTATTCTTCTTCAGCTAACGCTTCTTCTTGTTTTGCTGTAAATTCTTTTGGTGTTGCCTGACCGCCAAATAGTGATTGAATCATATCTAAATGAACTTGAGCAACACTTGAGCTCATTTGAACGTCAGCATATAATGTTAAGTTCGATGCTTCTCCTAGATCATTTAAAATATCAATGTACATTGGGTCAAGATCAATATTGGAAGTATCCACAACAGTTGCCGGGATAACGCCAGCATCTTTAACAGAGTTTTTGCCCCATTCTTGGACTAGATATGCTACAAAATCTTTCGCTTCTTCTTTTACTTTAGATTTTTCAGAAACAAACAGTCCAACACCAGGACCACCTACAAAGCTGTTAATATCGCCTTTACCGCCTTCATAAGTTGGGAATTTAAAGTATCCAACTTTGTCTTTAAATTCTTGTGTAACATCTGGGCTTGTTGTATAGTTTGGCAACTCCCAAGTAGCCATTAAATACATAGCTGCTTGCTCATTCATAAAGTATCCTTTTGCCTCATCATTGGATAATCCGTTAAATCCTTTTACAAATCCACCCATATCTACTAATTTATTAATTTCTTCAGCAGCTTGAACAAGTGCTGGATCCTCAAAGCTTCCACTGCGATTAATCGCATTTGTTAATACTTCTGGTCCACCAATTCTATCTGCTAGGTACATATACCACATAGAACCAGTCCAACGATCTTTATTACCTAAAGTTATTGGAGTAACATCATTATCTACTAGTGTTTTCACAACATTCAGGAACTCATCATATGTTTCAGGAACTTCTAAATTATATTTTTCAAAGATTTCTTTATTGTAATATACAGGTGTAATGTTTAATTCAAGTGGAAGTCCATATGTTTTACCATCCATAGCAAAGGCTTCTGTTGTACCTGCTACAAATTGATCTTTAAAATTGCTATCAATGACATCATCTAATGATGCGAACATTCCACCCTTAACAAATGGCTGCATGTATCCTGCTGCCCATGTAACTCCAACATCTGGAAGCTCATTAGAAGCAGATAATACTTTAATTTTATCTTTATATTGCTCATTTCCTAAAATTTCCGTTTGTATTTTCACATCTGGATGGTCTTTTTCATATTGCTTAATGATATCGTTTACAATTGTGAACTGAGCTTTTGAACTTCCTTCTGGCCACAAATGCATAAATTTAATAACTGTTTTACCATCATCATCTGAAGCGCTTTCATTATTAGAAGAAGTGGATGAAGAACACCCTGCTAAAACTAAAACCATTAATAAAGCAACCGATAATAAGGCTGACATTGCTTTTCTATTAAACATTAAAACTACCCCCTATACATTCTATTTATTTCTTTCTTACAATTAAAGTCTATCATTATTGGATTTCCGAAAAAAGGTAACAGTGATTAGAAAAAGTTCAACTATTTTTAGAAAGCCCTTTCAACATTGGTTTTTCGATAGGCACTCGGTGTTATTCCTTCTAATTCCTTAAAAATTTTTATAAAATATTTAGGGGTTTTATATCCTGATTCTTCTGCAATATCAGCAATGGAAAGCTTTGTTGACATAAGTAGATTTTTAGCATGCTGAATTCTCCTTCTCGTTATATATTCACTAAATGTTAAATGAATTTCTTCTTTGAACAACACGCTAAAATAACTTGGATTTAAAAAAACATGGTCAGCTACTTCACGTTGGTTTAAATCTTCTTTTAAATGCTTATCAATATATTGCAATGCCTTCTGTATTGGTTCTCGGGCCGA
Source organism: Bacillus sp. 522_BSPC (assembly GCF_001076885.1). GTDB lineage: Bacteria > Bacillota > Bacilli > Bacillales > Cytobacillaceae > Niallia > Niallia hominis. The sequence continues at coordinate 1,005 of NZ_JVDT01000077.1, read as the reverse complement.
TTCATTCGTTACGGTGGCATCAATTAACTTGTCATCAACAACTTTTGAGATTATATTGGCTCTTTCTCTATTTTTATCAATCGTAATAGCATCTTCCACTGCTTCTATTAGTTTCTTTTTACTTATTGGCTTAAGTAAATAATTGATAACACCTAATCGAAGTGCTTCTTGGGCATACTCAAATTCAGAATAGGCAGAGATAACAATAACTACAGGTTGATGTTCTTGATTTTTCATCGTTTTTAACATCATTATACCAGTAATTCTCGGCATTCGAATATCTGTTATGAGGATGTTTATTTTTTGCTTTTTCATGGTGTCAATTGCAGCTTCGGCATTGGCTGCCAATAATATTTGATATTGCCCGTTAGACCAATTCTCTAATGTTTTTTTTATCCCTTCCCTCGATCTTGGCTCATCATCAACAATTAATATTGTTTTTGTATTCATTCAGACATCCCTCCATCTTTTGGAATTTCAAAAGAAATTAATGTTCCTTTATTTTCACTACTTTCCATTATTAGTCCCTTTTGTTGCCTATCCTGATAATAGAGTGCAAGCCTTTTGTATACATTAGAAAGAGCCATTCCCTTGCCTGCTGCAGAGGTTATGCCTCCTTTTTCCATTGATTCTTTAATACTTTTTAATTTAGACGCATTGATGCCAATTCCATCATCTCTAACACTAACTCTTATTCGGTTATTCTCCTCTGCTTGTTCAACAATAACATCAACCGTACATTGTCCAAGCTTATTTTCTGCTCCATGTAATACAGCATTTTCAACTAATGGCTGTATTAAAAATTTAGGAATTCGTACTTCTTCAAATGCTTGAGGTAGCTTTATATGCCATTTTAACTGCTCTCCAAATCGCATTTTCATTATTTCCATGTAGTCCTCTATATGTTCTATTTCATCTTTTATACGTACCCACTCCTCCTCTGAGGAACGAGAGATTGTATATCGAAATAAATTAGACATCGTAACAACAAGTTCTGCCAGCTCT
>NZ_JVDT01000076.1 GCF_001076885.1 Bacillus sp. 522_BSPC | reverse complement strand
TTATTATTTCTTCTATTGTTCCATTGCTTTTTGATATATGGCATTGCATAACGGTCTAGACCAAATTTACCTGCGTTTGCACCTGCTACGATAACGAATATTGCTAATAGAATCATTTGTCCATTTGTGCTTACTGTTCCACTAAATAAGAAGGCAAAGTTCATGACCATTCCCATCAATGTTGCAAAGCTTGTGAATAAACCTAGGATTAGTGCGATCCCTACTAGAACTTCTCCCCATTGAACCATGAAACTGAATAAATCCGCATTTGGGAGTGCTATATGTTCTAGAAATGTTGCCCACCATCCTTGTACTGCTGGGTGATCACCTGTGCTATTTGCAATTGCCCCTTGTAAAAATCCACTTGCGTCTAAGCCACCACTTGTAATTTTTTCATAGCCTGCATGGATAAATTGATAACCAAGATAAATTCTAAATATCGCTAAAATTCCGGCAACCACTTTATTATTTCTTAATAAGTCTAACATTTTACTCCATCTCCTTAAGATTAGTTATCTGATTATATTGTTCACTATTTCACATTTCTTTTTACAAGATCTTGTTTGTTTCTTACTACACTTATATAATATCACCATTTCCAACGTAATAAAGATGTTTGTGATTTAATTCACATTCAGTTCACAAAGTTATGTCTGATTGGTGAACTATTTACATTAATATCACTTCCTATAGGGAAACATGATTCATTTACCATTTCCTAACACGTAAAAAAAGGGTACTGAAAAGTTAACAGCACCCTTTTCTGATATTCTGTTTATAACTCATCATACTTAAAGTATGGAAAATAACTTGGTTTCTTTTGCCCACTTAAATCTTGTGTACATACCCCCACAAAGGTTCCTGTGAAGCGGATATAATCTGCATCATCATCCGACAAATAACTAATATCGATTTTACTGCCGATATCCTTCCATTCACTGTCTCCTTCTGCATAAGCAAACTGTAGCCATTGATGATTGACTTTTGCCTTTAACTTAATCTCCCCAATGGATTTTAACGAGATATCTTGATCCAATAGTTCATCATAAACGCCATGTTTGGATTCAATTATTCCGATACACTTTCCTAACGTTTCATGTGTCGTAATTCGGAGGTACACATAATCATCAGTATCATAATAAAAAATTAATCCAGCCATTTGTTGAAAGTTTTCTGGTGTATAATCAACAGCTGTTTCCACTTCCGCTGTGAAAGTCTCTAGTCTGCGCGCAAGCAGGCTTTGATGATGAAGAGAACTCATTGATTCCCCACCTTTTAAAGTTAAATATCCTGGTCGTTCCGTTAAGGAAAGCCATTCTTCACTAAATATTCTTCTTAAAGAGTTCCAGTACTTCTTTAAAGAATGACCTTGGAAATCATCATAGTTGCTCTCTTTTTCAAAAGGATGTGGCTTTAAATGAGGCGCCTCCACAATGGTCGATGGATTTGGTCCTCCTACAACGCGCAGCCAGTCATCTTCCGTCCAATAACATTTTTGGATCGCCGTTTCTCTCCCCAGTGTACATTTTTTATCAACTACTGGTCTTCCGCATAGATGTGCCATATACCACTCACCATTTTGTGTTTCCACTAAACTTCCATGACCTGCTTTTTGTAGTTGATTCTTATCGTCTTCGTTTGAAGTTAAAATTGGATTGGTTGGATCAATTTCGTATGGCCCGAATAAAGAGGTTGATCTAGCTACTGTTGCCGCATGCGTATACCAAGTTCCCCCTTCAGCTGTCACTAAATAGTAGAAGCCATTTCGCTTATATAAATGAGGCGCCTCTGTTAAACCAATCTCTGAGCCTTTAAAGATGTTGTGAATCGGCCCAACTAATCTTTTTTCTTCTACTGAATATTCTTGTAGCGCAATTCCAGCAAATGAATTGGTCCCTTTACGAAAATCCCAAATCATATTAAGTAACCACTTTCTACCATCCTCATCATGAAATAAGGATGGATCAAAACCACTGCTATTAAGGTAAACCGGCTCAGACCATGGTCCTTCCACATTTTCAGCTGTCACTAAATAGTTATGAGTATCCTTAAAAGCTCCCACTCTACTTTTCACATCTGTATAGATTAAATAAAACAAGCCATCTGAATAACTCAAACATGGTGCCCACACACCACCTGAATTGACATTCCCAATCATATTTAATTGGGATTCCCTTGTTAATGGATATGTTAGCAGTCGCCAATTAATCATGTCTTTTGAATGATAAATCTGTACGCCTGGAAACCATTCAAAAGTAGAGACAGCTAGATAATAGTCATCTTCGACTCTTAAAATAGAAGGATCAGGATGATAACCTGGCAAGACTGGATTGATTATTTTACTCATTTTATAACCCCTTTTCTTATAGATTCGTACATTCTTCAGATAATTGGAAAGGAATCTACAAATCTAGTACATTCCTTTACCTATTCTTTCTACTAAACTTATTTTTTCTCCGGCTGGTGTTGCTTGTGTCGGCGTAACCTCTTCCCTTTGTAAATTCGACGACATCTTAATTCCTCCAATCGTTTATTTTTGTTTACGCTTACAACGAATCAAAAATAAAACTATGTTACACCATTAATCCTTTCGCTTTCTTACCAATTTTATCTGGAGAAAGAACCTGCTTCTTTCGCTAACGCCTTCTTTCCTGCCTCCAATACTTCAATAATTCGGTCGACATCGTACACACTGCCTCGCCAAGTACCGCCACTAACTGCTTGTAGTGCTGCCCAAAGCCTTGTATCATCTGGCAAATCCGGGTCTGGTTTAAGATCTGGATGAACTTCTCGTGTTTCTAAAACATGTGTTGCTTCTTCTTTTGATAATCGCTGATCTCCTGTGCCAATAAAATTAACAGATCCTACCAAGTTTTCACAATCAACCATAATTTCGATTAAGTCTCCATCACGAAGTTTTCCGATTGGTCCATCGCTCAATGCTTCTGGGCCAATATGCCCGATGCAGGCCCCTGTTGAAACACCTGAAAAACGAGCGTCAGTTATTAGGGACACATATTTGCCAAAAGGTAAATATTTCAATGCCGAAGTTAATTGATAGGTTTCTTCCATCCCTGTTCCAGATGGTCCTCCACCCATTACAACCATTACATCTCCTGCTTTTATTCCACCAGTTTTTATCGCAGTAATAGCAGATTTCTCAGATGTAAATACCTTTGCTACTCCTGTATGTCTATAGATTCCATCTTCTCCTACTACCGATCGATCAATAGAAGTTGATTTGATAACAGATCCTTCAGGAGCAATATTCCCTTTTGGAAAAGTAATTGTAGAAGTAAGCCCTCTTGCTTTTGCTGTGTCTGGATCCATAATTACTTGGTCAGGATTGACTCCATCTGCTTCTAATAAACGTTTTCTTAATAGCGCTCTCCGTTCGGATTTTTCCCACCAATCTAAGTTTTCTCCTAAAGTCTGGCCAGTAACGGTAAGGACATCTTCGTGTAAAAGTCCTAATTTTCGCAAATGAAGCATCACTTCTGGTACACCTCCAGCAAGAAAAACACGTACTGTTGGATGATGATCTGGTCCATTAGGCAAAACACTTACTAAACGTGGAGTTTTGCGATTAATTCTTGCCCAATCATCAACTGTAGGTATTTTACATTTAGCAGCATATGCAAGTGCTGGAATATGTAATAAAAGATTGGTTGATCCACCAAATGCAGCGTGAAGAACCATTGCATTTTCGATTGCTTTATCTGTAATAATATCCTTTGTTGTAATATGATTCTTTTCCATTTCTAAAACTGCTCTTGCTGACTGCCTTGCCATTTCCGCCCAAATCTTTTGTCCAGATGGAGCAAGTGCGGAATGTGTGATGGCAATGCCTAATGCTTCTGCAATTACTTGAGAAGTTGCAGCAGTACCAAGAAATTGACAGCCTCCTCCTGGTGTAGCACATGCCAAACAGCCAAGCTCTGCAGCTTCTTTCAAGGTAATTTCTTTATTGGCAAATCGTGCACCAATTGTTTGGATTTTCCCTGCATCTTCCCCGATTGTTGGAGGTAAAGTAACGCCACCAGGCACAATGATGGTTGGTAGATCATGCATAGAACTAAGCGCAATCATCATGGCAGGAAGTCCCTTATCGCAGGTCGCAACGCCTATTACTGCTTCTCTAGTTGGCAATGAACGGATTAAACGTCGATAAACAATTGCTGCATCGTTTCGATAGGGAAAAGAATCAAACATCCCTAGTGTTCCTTGAGAACGACCGTCACAAGGGTCACTAACAAATCCAGCAAAAGGAACCCCTTTATGCACTCGAATTTCTTCTGCTGCCTCTGCCATTAAAATATCTACTTCCCAATGCCCTGTATGATACCCTAATGCAATTGGCTCTCCATTGTGATCCCGTATACCGCCTTTTGTGCCTAGAATCAGGACTTCTGTTCCTAATAGATCTTTCGGTTTCCATCCCATCCCTACATTTTGACTAAGTCCGAATAAATCCCCACTTGGCGAATCCTCCAACATTTGTGCAATAAGTGGCAGTGTTCCAGTCGGCCCCTTCGCATTCGTTCTTACTTCATAAAGGGATTCATTCTCGTTTTCAAAAATAAATGGTAATGTCATAACTTTATCCCTCCATCTTGTGTTTGTTTAGTAAACAAATAATCATTCCAAAAAGAAAAACTTGACCTTCTATTATAATAGTTTTGCCTGCTGCAAAATTTCTTTCACTTGCTGTTTCTTCTCTGCGCTTAGTGTTTTTGTAGGAGGCAAAACCTCTGTTGTAATATCAATACCACATAATTCGGATGCTTCCTTCACTACATTTACAAATGGGCTATCAATTTTATATAGTTGTGGCAAAATGGATAAATGTTTTTGGAAAGAAACTGCTTTTTCAAAATCTCCTGTTAAAAAGGCATTGTATATACCAACCGATAATTGTGGAGCAAAATTTGCACTAGCTGATATTGCTCCGTCTCCACCTAGCAGTAATGTATTAAATAGATGATCATCAAACCCGCAAAATACGGAGAAATTAGGATTCACCTTTTTGACCTTATCAATCATTTCGCGAATATGTCCGATAGAATCAATCGTTTCTTTAATGCCAACTATATTTTTATGGTTTAAAACAAGCTCTCCCACAAAATCAGGTGTTAAATCCTGTCCTGTTAGCGTTGGAAAATTATAAAGTAGAACCGGTAACTTTACAGATTTCGCAATGTCACTGAAGTATGTATATAAATTCTCTTCGGTCAAATTCCAGTAATACGGATTAATGGCAACAATTCCATCTGCACCTATTTGTTCCGCATGTTGACTGAGCTGGAGTGCCTCCCTAGTATTCGCACTGCCAATTCCAATTAACACAGGAACTCTTTTGTCAACATACTTAACAGCAAACTCAGCTATTGCTTTTCTTTCCTCTATAAACATTTGCGAAAATTCTCCACCAGTACCTAAAAAGAATAAACCGTTTACTTTTTCCTCTATTAGTTTGTCAATTAATAGCGCCATTTCTTTTTCTTTCAGATTTCCTTCTTTATCAACAATACTTGAAACTGGCGGAATAATTCCTTTAAAGTAATTTAGTTCGGTCATATTTCCCTCTCCACTCTTTTTTTGTTTTATATTATAAAACCCAATCCTACTATTTAGTCTATTCGAGTTGATTATAACATACAGCCCTCAAAAGTAAACACTTACATATAATTAATTTCGAATTTTTAATAATTTTAAAATAGACATTGCTATTTTCATATGGCTATATTAATGTAAAATTACTAGATTAGTTTGTTATAATAGCAATTAGTTAAATATTATAAAACGAATACGGAGAAGATATTATGCCAATCATTCAATCTGTGGAACGTGCCCTGCAAATACTAGACCTATTTAATGAGCACACGATCGAATTAAAAATCACGGAAATTAGTGACCAAATGGGATTACATAAAAGTACTGTACATTCCCTATTAAAGACGCTCCAGCAATCTCGCTATATTGATCAAAATCCCGAAAACGGAAAATACCGTTTAGGCTTAAAGCTCGTGGAAAGAGGTAATTTAGTTATCAATACTTTAAATATCAGGCAAATCGCCAATAAATATCTCGTTGAATTGGCACTAAGAACTGGCCAAACATGTCATCTAGGTATTTTAGACGGGAATGCAGGTGTATACATTGACAAGGAAGAAGGGGCTAATTCTGTTATTCGTTACTCTCGAATTGGACGGAGAATTCCCCTTCATTGTACTGCAATCGGAAAATTACTGTTATCCTATCAAAAACAAGAAATAATTGATTCCCTATTAGACGGCTATCCGTTTACGCAAGCTACAAACCGGACTATTACGAAGAAAGAAGATTTTCTTATTGAATTAGAAAAGGTGAGACATAACGAGTATGCTGTGGATGATCAAGAAAACGAACTAGGTGTCCGCTGTATCGCAGTACCAATTATTAATCAGCATGGACAAATACTAGCAGCACTTAGCATTTCTACATTAGTTTCTAGAGTAGGAGATGACATCCTTGAAGACTATATACAACTATTGAAAAAAACGGGAAAAGAGTTATCAGAAGAAATGCGGTATGGGGTTGCGATGAAATAAGAGACAGGCAGTTATTCCTGTCTCTTCCTTTTTATCCAAATAACTGTTTCTCTTTTTCTAACGCTTTTTTCATCCACTTCTTCGTTAAAGTAGCTGCTTTTACTTTTAAATTTAGATTTTCAGAGATGTGGATTTTATATTGTTCAGAAACAATGGATGCCTTCAATTGTTCCACTGAATCACATTCATTTTGAAACTCATTATATATGCAGCCATATTGTAAAAAATGATGTGTATCACTTCCGCCAACAACTGGAAGTCCTAATTTCCCCGCAAAATCCTCTAGTTTTTCTCGATAAGCTTTTTGACCTTGAGCATAAAGATCTTTTCCATTTAGATCAAGGGCATCCAAACGCTTAAGCTGTTCTGCCTTCAAATGATAAAGAGGGGTACTATCACGGAAAGCATGGGCACCAATTTTTAGAATATCATAATGTTCTGCTATATCCATTAACTTATCAAAGGCAAGAAAATTATCCTCACTCGTGTTAGTTTCTAATAAGCTTCTGATGGATAAAACATCCTTTCGATTACCAATAAGCAAAATATGACCAATCTCTTTCACATCTACTTCTATTCCTGGAAATAGCTTTAACCCATCTATCATGTAATAGTTATTCTCATATGGATAATGCGTATCCAGAAAATTATAAATATCTGTATATCTCCTTGTATTGAAATGCTCTGTCATCGCTATTCCTGTTAACCCAGCTTCTCTTGCCTCTTTCATCATTTCTTGAAAATATTCTGGCATAAAATCAGTTTTTTTTGAAATTTTCACATGACTATGTAAATCGATTCTCATTTATAACCCCTCCTACAGATATAAAAAGACGAATGTATATAAAAATAATAGATAAAGCACAGACACCATTAAAAACAAATAATCTCTATATTGAAAATGAAGATGTGCAAGTTTGATTTTCTTTATCTCCGGCCGACTAAATGCATAAAAACTTCCTTTTGTTTCTAATGCTTCTACTGTTGTACGTGCTCTTTTTGCAGTACTAAGTAGTAAGGGATAAAAGGAAAGAACGGCTATCTTTGAAAAATAAATGATAGATCGCCAATAAAGAATTCCATGCTTCTCCGGTGCCTTTCCACGCAAACGAAAGGAAAGAAATACGTGGTGATATTCTTCTAGAAGACTAGGAAGCATACGATAGCCATAGGCAATACTAAAGGATACTTGTCCGGGAACTCCAATTTTCAAAAGTCCATTGCTTAATTTTTCAGGATCCATGGAGCAAAACACTGTGATACTAGCTAAAGAAATAATAGAGAGCTTTAAAGTCAGTGTTAATAGAGGAACAATGACTTGTAAATCCCCACCAAAAAACCAAGAGGCAATCAGTAGATATCCTCCCTGGCCAAGTAAACCGAGACAAAGAATGATAATTACTAAAGGTGTAACCTTGGACATAAAGGTTGTAATGGCCATAAATACAAACAACCCTATTAATATACTCTGATTATGAATAAACCACGGAGCAATTCCGAAATATAAATACCAGATAAATAGCGTCCGAGGATCAAGCTTTGCGAGAAACGTTTCATTATTTCCATAAGCAGTATGAAGCAGCTCAATCTTCACTTGCTCTACAGACAGTTTTTCCGTTAATTTTCTAGTATACTCCATTTAACAAGCGCTCCTTTGTATCGATTGATTGCACAAAGTCTGTGACAGTATAAGCTAAGTTTTTCTGCTTCATTCTTCTGCTCAATTCCAGAATTTGCGGATGCTTGAGACCTGCTTTTTCTAGGAGGGTATGGTTACTAAATACGGATTCACGATTGCCATCATGGATAATCTCTCCTTCATGGAGAACGATAATTCGATTGGCCCATTCTGTGACAAGCTGCATATCATGTGTAGCAATAAGGACTGCTCCCACTTGCGCCTGTAAGGAATCAATTAATTTTGTAATATGCTTACGTGTCGCTATATCAAGATTTGCCGTTGGTTCGTCTAACAAAATAATAGATGGATTCATCGCTACTCCAATCGCAAGGGATGCTCTTCTTTGCTGACCACCACTCATTAATCGACTGTCCTTGTCCTGCAACTCTGTCAATTCAAATTGCTTCAACACTCGATCAACCTGTTCCTCGAATCCAGGAACCTTTCGCGCTTTTAAAAAGAACTCTACATCTCTTCTCACACAGTCTTCAATAAACATCTCTTCTGGATTTTGATAAATATATGTTACGACATCTGCCAGTTTTTCTGGCGAACAATGGCGAGTATTTTGACCTTGAACAAGTATTTCTCCTGTCTCTGGTTTTACAAGTCCTGTTAATAAACGCATAAGCGTAGATTTTCCTGCTCCATTGTTGCCGACAAATGCAATTAAATCATTTTTATAAATATCAATGTTTATGCCTTTCACTACTTGCTTTTTGGAGCGATCAACAAGTTTATGTGAAAAGCTTGCATCTCTTATTTGTATCAACCTTTCACGCTTCGTGAATTCCTTGTCATTTTCTATGTTATTCTTCCTCTCTCTTTGTGAAACGGTCTGAAAAAAAACTTCTGCCTCTTCCACTGTAACTGGCAATACCTCTTTTGAATATCCTAATTGATAGGCTGCTAACGTTACTTGTGGCGGATAAATTTGCCGTTGTAGCAGCTCATTTACTTCTGTTAAAGCTTCTTTTGTTTCCTTATTCCAGACAACTTTCCCCTTATCCATCAGAACTACTTTGTTGCAATAATCCGCAATAAATTCGGTATGATGCTCAATAACAATGATTGTTTTCCCATACTCTTGATTTAATTTTTTTAAAATAGCATAGATTTGTGTAGCATGCTCTGGATCAAGCTGTGCAATTGGTTCATCAATAATAAGAATATCCGGGTCCAACGCCAATGCACCAGCTAAGGCTAACTGATGTTTCTGCCCTCCGCTTAATTGCCAAATAAATTCATCGTCATGATTCTTTAGACCAACTAAATCCAGGGCTTTTTTACCCCTTTCAAGATAATCCGCATACCCGAAGTTAAGAGGGGCAAAGCTCGCGTCCTCCAATACACGCGGACTAACAAGCTGATTTTCAAAATCTTGATAAACATATCCAACATGGGAAGAAAAATCAGTTACTTTATGCTCTGTCGTAACCAGTCCATTAACGGTAACTTTTCCAGAATAATCTCCTACATAATAATGAGGAATAAGGCCATTTATTAATTTACATAGAGTGGATTTCCCACTCCCATTACTACCAATAATGCCAAGGAAATCGCCTTGATGAACCGATAACGAAACATTATCTAATACTGGCTCCTCAACACCTGGATATTGAAAGGAAACTTTCTCTATTTCAATTTGAATGGTCATAACTGAATCCTTTCTTCATTACTTGCATTATTTTTCTTTTTCATTTTCTGCATGATACCTATAGTAATACCAGCTATGCATGCCGCAGCAGCAATGCTTACCCAAATAAACCAATCACCGTATGACTTTAGAAAATCTGCTTCCCACTCGACATTAAATCCTGCTTCTGATAAATATTCAAAGAAAAAGGCGAAACAAGCTAACACAATACCAACAAGAATCAATTTAGGCGTTACAATACTGCCCATAGAGTACTTCATTTTATTATTTCTCGGCTTCATGCCTAATAATGGCTCCATTTTCCCATATAAACGTGGCACTAAATATAAGGTTGGCAATAGAGCAAAAAGGATTCCGGAAAATAATACATCATTTAAGAAAGCAAACCCTTCCACAATCACAACACTTTCCGCTAATCCAGGAACCGCCTCCAGCTCTTCTACACCTATCCATACTTTTCCAATATCAACCATTGAGCTTAATGCTTGATGAATGATGACACCTGTTATTGCAGCAATTCCAACCTGCCTTTTATTCTTTGGATCATTCACAAGGGATCCAGCAATAAACATGGCAAGAGAAAAAGTAATAAATTTTTCTAATTCCCCAAAACCACCAAATTGTCCTAGCATTATCTCACCAAAAACAACTTCTCCTAAAGCAGCTCCAATTGCAGCATATAAAGGGTGAAATAGCATACATAAAGTCAATGGAATAAATGCAAAATACTCAACGGAAAATTCGACAGGACCAAGGTGAAAAGCAGGAATAAGTTCTGTAATCATGTTGGAGAGTCCATATAAGGACATAGATAAAATGAATACCATCATCTTTTGAGACTGTGTTAAAACATACCTATCTTTTAATTGATTCATATTATTTGCCTCCTTTATTTGAATACCTTTATCATAAAGCACAGAATTTAATGGAATATGGTAGACAAGTAAAAGGAACGTAAATTTATTATCGTTTTTTAACATTATGTAAAAAAATTATCAGGAATAATTTGTGAAGAAAAAAATGTGCTATATTAAGGTCAAATAAAGACGGAGGTTAGAGGTTATGTTTAAATGGAATACAAAATCAATGTCGCCAAGCCAATACAAAATTGCAGATTATCTTCAAAAAAACACGCATCAAGTTCTATTATTAACGGAACAGGAAATAGCTGAAGCAGTTAATGTTAGCATTGCATCTGTGTCTAGATTTTGGCGTATAGTCGGCTTTAAAAATTTAAAGGAATTTAAAGGAGAAATTGCTGCCCAGCTAAAGCCATCCCCTGCCAAGAAAATAGCAAAACTAATAAATACGGTCGATAAACAAGCTTTCCCATACCATACACTTAATGCTTCTATCCAACATCTCTATAAAACAATAGAGCAGTTTCGAGAAGATACTTTTAAAAATGCTGTTCACTCGATTATTTCCGCAAGAAAAGTCTATTTATATTGTCCTGGCCCTTCCTTAGGACTTGGAGAATTACTGAAGTATCGAATAGTTAGATATGGATTAAACTTTTCTATCCTTCATAAAGGAGGAAGTGAATTACTAGAAGACTTTATCCATTTTTCCAAAGAGGATGTAATCATTATATTTGGCTTTATCCGTTTGCTTCCAGAAGCACAGGCGCTTATGGATTATCGTAAGCAAATTGGCTATAAAATCATTATCATTACAGACCAGCTTATTTCAGAATTTACGACACAAGCTGATATTGTTTTATTTGCAAGTAGAGGAGATATCCGTGAGTTCCATTCGATGATTGGTCCAACCTATTTAATCGAGAATCTTGTCCTTGCAGTTGGAGCGGAGAATGAAGCAGCAAATCTACAAAGACTTGAGAAAATTAGTGAATTGAGGACTCAATATGATTATTTGCTGCCGAGATAAGCCTGCTATTACCAACATTAAAGCATTGTTATTCGCCGCCATTGCTTTTATTCCCTTTTATCTTTTGGAAAAGACCCCCATAAATCATTGACGCGGATTAGCATTCTTTCGATTTTCTGCTCATCATTTAAATCAGCTTGCCCGGTTATATTTTTTACTTCTTGTGATTTCCCCTCTTTCTGATACTGTAATTGGATGGAAAAATTATATATATTCTCTTTAGAATGTGTTCTTTCATATTCAATATTTTTTACCGCAAGTATATAGTTGTTTTTATGCGATTCTGTCATAAATACTGTTCCATATCTTGAAATGAAATCTTTGTATGCTGTTTCACTTGCAAAATAATCTTTATATAAACTCTCTTCATATTCAGTCAAGGCTGTGGATCTTTCTTTTCCGTCCTCCAGCTCTAGTATTTCTTTCAATGTATCATCTGGCCCTGTTAAGGCATTATGTAAAACAGCATCTACTGCCTGTATGTATTCATCTGTTTTCTCATCTACTTTTTCTGTACAGCCAATTAATAATAAAATAATAGGAAATAAAGCGATACTGAAAGCTTTATAATGAATTCTTTTCATCTCAACCCCTCCATGCTATTAACATATACGAATAGACAGATTATAAAGTTTCAAATATTTTCCTTTCTACGATTATTTAAGATGGTTAAAATAAAAAAGAGGAGTATTCATATTGAATTCCCCCTCTCATTACATTAGTTTTTATATTTTCGTAAAACGAAATATCAATTTCTTCTTATTATATAGAAAACGCGTGATTACCTATTCGTTTAACTACTGTTCTTGAGAAAATCCAATCACTTGTTGCAGTGTCTGGATTATAAAAATAGAGAAGCTCTTTGTTCTCTTTTCCATTTTTTAACGCTTCTTCTACTGCTTTACGTGACTCTTTATCTGCTTTTTTTTGGATTGAACCGTTCTGTACAGGTTGAAAGGCATTCTTTTCATAAATGACACTTTCTACTGAATCAGGAAACTGCTTATTTTCCACACGATTTAATACTACATCAGCTACTGCCACTTTACCGGCAAACGGCTCACCCTTCGCTTCTGCATGAACAAGACGGGCCAGTAAATTCTTTTCATTGTTCGTTAGATTTGCTGATTCATCAGAAGCTTTTACATTCTCCTTCTTATCAACAGCAAATTTTCTTGTTGATACATTTTTTGTTTCTTCTGTATTAATTGATGCTGCTACGGCAAAAGATGGAACATATATATAAGAACCAATAACTAAAGTAATGGTAGTTGCTATAAATAATAACTGTTTCATTTTTGTATACCTCCTGTTTTAACAGGCCCATATACAAGGCTAACAGGTTTGCAAGCAAAACTCATTACATAATTGTTGGAAAAGCTGTAAGATTTCACGGGATAATTGGGAGAAATAACTATATATTTACAATTAGATATTACTCGATATGACCATTTGCTCTGTTTTCCCGGATAAAATTGTGTAAATAGGAGAAGTTAAATGATTAGTACAACTTATTAAAAGTTAATTCTTTTCCCAATGGTTCTTCTACCCGCACCTTAAGAATTAATTCTCCTGTAAAAAAGAAAACTGATATCAGAAAAAAGCCGATATCAGTTTTCAATCTTAACTATTTCGAACTAATAATGCACAGCATTCTACATGAACCGTATGTGGGAATAAGTCCACAGGCTGTACTACTTTTAATGTATAGCCGAATGGCTCAAGCTGTTTGATGTCTGTTGCAAACGTATCTGGATTACAAGATACATAAACGATACGTTCTGGCTGAGAGCGTCCGATACGTCTCATTACTTTTCCACCTGCTCCAGACCGTGGTGGATCTAGCAATAGTAATTCTGGTCTGCCAAATGTTTCTAAAACTTGGGCTAATCCAGTTCTTGCATCTTGTGCTAAGAATGTAGCATTATCAATGCCATTATCGCCAGCATTACGTTTGGCTGATTCAATCGAGCTTTCTACAATTTCAATTCCTACAAGCTTGCCAACTCTGCTTGCAAAAGGAAGGGAGAAAGTACCTACACCACAGAAAAGGTCAATCATATTCTCTGATTTTTGTGGTTCTGCCATTTCTACAGCTAAATCAACTAATTTTTGTGCTTGTGTTGGGTTCGTTTGGAAGAATGTATCAAACCAAACTCGGAAACGGTATCCATCCATTTCATCATATATAAAGTCTCTGCCTGCTAATGTATGGCTTTTTTCTGATTGTGTACGATCTGCCCAATCCGTATTTTCTAGCCACATAAAGCTTTTTACTTGTGGGAATTTTTCTGTAATGCGAGCAACTAAAATGTCCACTGCATTTTTCAAAGATCCATCTGGAGCTTCTGTTGCAAATAAAGCCAACATCATTTCCCCTGTAGCAAAAGACTGTCTCACCATCAAGTGACGAAGAAGTCCCTCGTGTGTATCTTTGTTATAGCCTTTTAATTCATGTTCTTTTACCCATGTAGCTACTTCAAGTGCTGCTTCCACCATTTCTTTTCCAGCAATAAGGCAAGTTTCTAAAGAAATGATTTTTCTAAAATTCCCTTGCTCATGTAAACCAAGAGAACCATCTGTAGCAAAGGTGAATTCCATTTTATTGCGGTATCTCCAAGGCTCGTCCATTCCAATAGTATCTTTTACTAGGCTCGGGTCAAATCCTTGCTCCTCAATTACATGTTTCACATGATTTGTTTTTTGTTGTAATTGTCCATTATATTCCCAATGCTGCCAGACACAACCGCCACATTTTTCAAAATGAGGGCATTCTGGTCCAATTCTTTCCGCATGGGCAGCTAATATTTCTTCTGGCATTGCCTTTCTATGCCTTCTTTGTGGCTGATCAACAGTAACTCTTACCTTTTCACCAGGTAATGTTTGCGGAATTGTTAGCTTTAGTTTCTTCTTGTTTCCTAATTCATTTTCGCGCCAAACAACCGCCTGTCCAGCACCTTTTTCATCCACATTCTTAATATCTACAATCATTGTTTCTTTTTCAATTGTCGTCAAACGTTTTTTCCTCCTTAAACAATTTCACTAATCAAATGTATTTTAAAATGATTTATTTTTCATTGTTAGTTTACCTATTATATTTTTAACATACTTCCCTAGTATAAAGGACAATCATACATATGAAAATAATTTTTATTTTGTAGATATTAGGAAATTCCCACCAAGGCATATAGGAATTTAAAAGGGACGTTGCTCTTATCACAACGTCCCTCTTTCAAAACTATTTCAAGTTTCACTCCAATACTAACACATCATAACCCTTCAATCTTACCTTCTGATATACCTTCTCTCCTGTTAAAATATCTGTCATTTCTTGTTTCACGTTAATTTCCTGAGGCAAATGAGAATAATTCAATAAGAAAACAAATTCCTGCCCTTCTTTCTTGCGAATGGATAACTCTACACTATCAGGTAAATCAAATTTATTTCGATAATCATTTATTTGTGTTTCTTCCATTAGTTTTTCAGCAAGCTCGATTGTAAAAACCCCACCAAAGTAATAACAAGTACCCTCACCAAATTGTCGTTTAACTAGGCTAGGCTTTCCCTCAAAATAGCAGTTTGAAAATTCCCCAATCACTTCAGCATTTTCTGATTCTACTTTCAAAATCTCATAAAAATTGGTTGTTGTGATTTCCGTTTTTCCTTTATAAATTATCTTAGGAGTAGCTTCAAATGGCGCTTCCCTTGTAAAGTCTTCTACTGTAATTCCAGTAAGCTCTGCTAGATAACCAGGAAAAGCTTTCATATAAGTTTGACCCGTTTCATCCTTATATCCACTTCGACAGCCTAGAATTAATTTGCCCCCTTGTTTTACGTACTCTTTCAACAATTCTGCTGTTGCCTCTGACACAATTGCTGCATGGGGATACACTAGTACTTTGTATTTTTTCAACTCCTGTATAGTAGAGTTTCTATTTAAATTATAAGCATCTACAGGTACGTGATTGTACTGCAACGCTTTAAACCAAGCATCTTTGCTTATGGAAGTAAATGGCCCACTCCACTTATCAAATTCCCCGTCCCACTCATTATCATAGTTGGTGACAATCGCTATCTCAGCTTGATAATTTGCTCCTACTACCTTCTCTCCAATTAGTTGAATCTCCTTGCTTACTTGCTCCACTTCTTTTATACGGCGGTTAGGCAAATTATGATAATCATTAATACCATGCCAATAAATTTCTGTTCCTTTTGTTGCCGTTCTCCAGCGGAAATACATCACTAAATCTGCACCATGAGCAATCGATTGATATGTCCAAAGGCGGAGCTGTCCAGGATTAGGTGACGGTTGTTCTAGTCTTGTTACCCAGCCACCGGGACCAGACTGCTGTTCAAAAATCGCGAAATTAGGTGAAATACTGCGCACAACACTTAAATTCCAGCTCCATTTTCGGTCGCGTAAAGGCTTCTCACTTTTATCTTCTAGCACCCTTCCAAAATTAGGGTAAGAATCATATGCATAGAAGTCTAGCACTTCGTTCGTTAGTTTATGATTATCGAGATGCTTAAACATTCCATTTGTTGTAACCCATTGATTAGGAGTTAATTTGCGAATGATGTCGCCTTGCATTTTTGCATAGGAAATGGCACTATCAGAAATGAATCTCTTTTCATCTAGCATTTGATGTGGATTCGGTGAATTTGAAACAGTTGACCTTGTTAAATAGACTTGATCCCAGTCTGTATACGTCTGATTCCAAAAAACCGTACCCCACGCCTCATTTAATTGATCTAACGTTTTATACTTTTCCTTCGTCCATTTTCTAAAAGCAAGATGATCTGCTTCCGAATAAAAAACATCTATTTCACAATTTAATTCATTATCAATCTGCCAACCCACAACTCCTGGATTACCACAATAATGTTTAGCCATTTCTGTAACGATAGCCGAACTCAATCTTCGATAGTTTTCCGAATTATAGTTATAATGTCGACGTGCTCCATGCTGGTATGGAATACCTGTTTGTGAGACATTCAACACATCCGGATACTTCTGTGTGAGCCATGCTGGTGGTGTTGCCGTCGGAGTACCAAGCACTGTTTTTAATCCAAATTTATGTGCCTTTCCAATCGCCCGATCAAATAAATCAAAGGAAAAAACGCCTTCTTCTGGCTCAAATATCGTCCATGCAAATTCTCCCATTCGAACATAGGTAAATCCTAAATCCTTCATTCGTTGAAAATCATCTTCCCACAGTTCCTCTGGCCAATGCTCTGGATAATAACAAACTCCAAGTGTTAATTTTTCTGCTGTCCATTTTTTTGTCATGACTTCATCTCCTATCTATTTCATTTATTCTTTTATCGAACCACCTAAAATACCGGAAATAAAGTGCTTTTGCAGGATGAGAAAAACGGCCATTACTGGGATTACCGAAATAGCTGTCCCTAACATTAATTGTCCGTAATCAATAGAATTAAGACCAGCTAAAGTGGATAAAGCTACTGGTAAAGTATAATTTTCCTGTGTCGTCATCACTATTAATGGCCACATAAAATTATTCCATTGATGGGTAAAAAGAAAAATCCCAACAGCTGCCAAAGCCGGCTTCATTGTAGGTAAAGCAATTTTGAAAAAGATAAAGAATTCACCTGCACCATCTATTCTCGCCGCCTCTATTAAGGAATCTGGTATCCCTTGCATATTTTGCCTAATCAGAAAGATAGCAAATGGATAGCATATTTGCGGCAATATAATCGCTTGATACGTATTAATCCAATCTATCGCTCCAAAAATCTGAAACAGGGGAATAATCGTAGCCTGATACGGGATCATCATCGCCAATAAAAAGGATGCAAAAATCAGATTACTACCCTTAAATGTAAATTTCGCAAAAGCATAGCCAGCTGCCGAGCATATTAATAAACTTACTAAAACAAACACAATGGCAATGATAGATGAATTCGTTACTGCTTTCATAATATCGATGGAATTACTCAAATTTCGTAAGTTCTCCAGCAAATAATCACCAGGAATCAACTTAGGAGGAAAGGCTAATACATCGCCTGAAGGATTGGTTGCACCTACAACCATCCAATAAAAAGGTCCAATCGAAATGACAACACCAATAAGTAAAAATAGATGCATCAATATTTTTTGAATACGTTTCTGTTTTGCCATTAGTCATTTCTCACCACCTTAAATTGAATCCATGATAGAACGGCGATAAAGAGCACGATTACATAAGCAATGGCAGATGCATAGCCAAAGTTAAAGAAACTGAACCCTTGATTATATAGATAGTAGGTAATCGTTATCGTCGCATTATTTGGACCACCATTTGTTAAGTTGTACGGCTCATCAAATAATTGAAAGGATCCAATTGTAGACATAACAAAAGTAAATAATAGGACTGGCTTCAGCTGAGGAATTGTGATATAAAAGAATTTCTTTATCGTACTGGCACCATCTATACTAGCTGCTTCGTACAAGCTATGCGGAATATTTTGTAAACCAGCTAATAAAATAACCATATTATACCCGGTCCATCTCCATGTTGTTACAAGAATAAGAGAAACCTTCGCCCAAAATGGGTCTGTTAGCCAACGAACCTTCTCAAGTCCGATTGATGTTAACAAATAATTGATTAATCCATAATCGGTATTCAGTAATAATACAAAGATGATGGAGGCGGCAACTAATGAAGTAATTGCAGGTGTAAAAAATGCAACTCGATAAAAACCTTTCATTCTTAATAACCCAGAATTCAATACACTGGCTAAAATGACAGCAAGAAATAACATGATCGGAACCTGCACTAACAAAATAATAAAGGTATTGCCTAGCGCCTTATAAAAGAGCGGGTCACTGAAAAGCCGTGTATAATTTGCAAACCCAGAGAAAGTATAAACACCTGCTATCTTTGTTTGAAAGCTTAATAGAAAAGATGCAATAATAGGATAAACGGTAAAAGCAATAAACAATAAAAGAGCAGGACCAACAAATATATAAGGAACTGTCTTAGGCGTGATAAACTGTTTCTTCTTTTTTATTGTTATAGGATTCGTTCCTGTTTCCAGCATTTTATTATCCGCCACACTTATTCCCCTCCTTTTTTTAGAGGCTGCTTCAAAAATAGGTTCTATCTCTCAGCTAGCCTCTAATTTTGTATCAAGAATAGTTTTTAATTGCTTGATGCCAATCCAGTTTGCTGTTCTGCTTGTTTTTTCCCATCTTCTAATATTTGTGCTGCTGGTTTGTCTTCTAGCAAAAACGCTTCCATTTGACTTGTCATAATGGATCTAAGCTCTAACTCTGCACTGCTGTGATTAACAGAAGGAATATCTATTACTGTATCAGCAAAATCTTTAAAGAATGTTTGGTTGTTAAAATATTCTTGTTCTTCGCTGAAAATAGGCTCTTCATATGCCGCTAATAAAGCTGGGAATAAACCTCTATTCGTAAGCGCCTTAATTTGTGAATCTACATCTGTTGACGCAAATTCAGCAAACACATATGCTGCAACTTTATTATCCGATTTACTTGGAATCGCCAAGGCTGATCCTCCATCATTAGAAGCTCTTCCTCCCCCTTCTTCAAAAGCAGGAAGTTGGAACATGCCCCACTTACCTGACAGCTCAGGCATTTGTTCAATCATCGTTCCACTCCACCAGACAGCACCAGGCTGTGTCGCAACCTCTCCATTTTTCATTGCTGCTACCTGTCCATCCCAGTTATTTGTATAGATAATTAATCCAGCATCTTTCATTTTTTGTAAAACATCAACTGCCTTTTTGGCGGCGTCTGAAGTAAGATCTAATTTATCATCCTCTGTAAAATAATAGCTTCCTTGCTGTTGTAACATAATTCGAAGCAGTCCATCACTATCTGTTCCTAAAAAAGCCTTGCCTGTATGGGCAACAACCTTTTTCCCTGCTTCAATATAGTCATCCCAAGTCTCAATACTTGCCGGATCTATTCCAACCTCTTCAAAAATATCTGTACGGTAAATGACACCAACTGGTCCTAAATCTCTTGGTGCTGCGATTATATTTCCATCCTTATCCTTTAACCCATCAATTTTTGATTTAGAAAATTCACTTTCATGTTTATCAAAACCTAGTGAACTTAAATTCGTAAATGCATCAGGAAAATCTTCTGTGAATGAATGAATGCGGTTATTTTCTACCTGTACGACATCTGGTAATCCACTTCCGCCTGCTGAAAGACCTGCACTTACTTTTTGGTATACTTGATCAACACCAATATGCTCAACCTTTACATTTACATTCGGATATTTCTTATTAAATGCCGGAAGTACATCCTTTTCTAAATAGTTTGCTTCTAAGGCCCAAGCCCAAACTGTAATATCCCCTTTTACATCTTCTGGATTATCTGGAATAGTTAAATCTTCTGTGCTCGTCGAAGAACTATTACTGCATGCCCCTAACACCATTGTAAATAGGAAGAATAAAATAAAAGCATACTTTTTCCTCATAAAATCCACTCCCTTTAAGAAAATTATTTTACAAACTATTAATCTGCTTGTATATTTAAGAATGAGCAGATCATTAGTAAGCGCTTACTTTCTTAGTCCAAGTATATAATGATATCCAGCTTTGTTATGGTATAATTTCTATTATTATGGGATTTTAACTACCTTATCACTCTCTAAATTTTGACAATATTCAAGTGAATGGAGGAGAATCTAGTGGAAAATCGTCTAAATCTGAAGAATTTGGAGTATGTATGTAGCTTAATGAAAGATATATTAAATGTCTCTTTTCATGTACTTGATAAGAAAGGAACCTTAATCATAGACATTTCACCAAATGAATCATTTAACCCCCTTTATCCCTCTAAACAATCTTTTTTTAGACAAGTCTTTCGTAGGGAGGAAAAGAGAAGTCCTGGTCCCACTATAAGAAGCACTCCATTTTATGAAACCGTATTCTTTATTCCTATTGGCAACTTAGGAACCGTTATATTAGGTCCGGTATTATCTTCTCGACCAACTCAAGTGCTAATCGATGAATTGATTTCTAGCTATGGCAAAAAAGAGATGGAAGAGTCATTAAGGAAGTATTATCATTCTCTTCCTGTAATAAACCGCTCAAAATTAATTCAAGTTTCCAAGCTTTTTTACTTTTTATACCATAAAAAGATAGAAGACCAGGATATTATTGCTCCCGAAATGCAAATGGACAATCAATTAATCGATGAAAAAATGTGTAATAAACATATGTTAGAAATACATCAAAACTCCTCTTTTCACCATGATCCTATTGCTGAAAAAAAAGTCTATCAATATATAATGGATGGACATAAAGAAAAGCTTCTTCCTTATTGGAAAGCATTTAAAGAAAACACTTCTTTTGATTTTGGAAAACTTTCCAAAAAAAATGAAGTAAGAAACCAAAAAAATTTATCCATTGCAACCATTACACTTGCTACTCGTGCAGCCATTTCAGGTGGACTTCATCCAGAGATTGCTTATTCTTTAGGAGACAGTTTTATTCAAGACTTGGAAGAATTGCAAGATATAGAGGACATTCATCTTTTCACAGAAAATATTTTATATGAGTTTGCAAGTAGGGTAGAAAAAGCCAAAAGAGAAAATCACTCGAGACCCATCTTTCAATGTAAAAATTATATTTACAAGCATATCTATGAACCACTATCTTTACAGTCCATCGCAGAACATTTGAATATGAGCCCCAAATATTTGTCCAATTTATTTAAAAAAGAAGTGGGAATCCCAATCAGTGAATATATTCAGCAAACCAAAATTGAAGAAGCTAAAAAACTCATGACATTCGGCGAACACTCCTTATCCGATATTCACGCCCTATTAAATTTTACCGACCAAAGCTATTTCACTAAGGTGTTTAAAAAATATACTGGAATTACGCCTAAAGAATTTAGGAAGAAACCGGTAAGTTTTTTATAGAAAATAGAAATAGGGCTTATCCAACAGCACCTAACTCTGTTTGGACAAGCCCCATCAAATTACAATGGAACAAAAACAATATTTACATGCATTTTCTTTCGCTTCTAACTATTTGATTTCCTTAAGAATCGTTTCGATCTCATGGTTCTCCACATATGCTTCACTATCATTTAACATTTCGTCTGTAAACTTAATTCCACTCATAACAATATATGGATGTTCTACATTATTTACACGTGAAAGCTGCAACACAGCATCGCCTTTGAATAATTCAAACGGCTCTGTCTGCCCTGTTTCTGTATCATAAATTTGGATATCTCCACTAGGAACCGTTCCATGCAAATAACTACTAATGTACATGATATATCGCTCATCTAACCAAAGTGCGCCACTTGGATAATGTTGATCACCAGATGTAGCCCTTGCATTGATGATTTCCTTCAGCCCATTCTCTTTAGAATAGACATAAAGGGCACCACCTTCTTCCCAGCCATATTGTGGTGTTAGCAACACTTTAGCACGTGTTGGCGAATAATCGACTGGTTCCATCTTAGCAAATGAACGATCATGATCAAAGGTTTGCGTCGTTCCATCCTCTTTTGTTAGTATCAAAGAATTAGCTTCGACACTGTAGGATAGAGTCTCAGTCTTAGTCTTAGTTTCTGTTTCTGTTTCTGTTTCTGTTTCGTTTTCCCTATTACTGTCACTATTTTTATCTTCATCCTCTGTAATGATCTCAGTTCCTTCTTTCGTTTCCTTTTGAAATGAATAGTTACCAATAAATACAATTCCTGCTCCAATTATTAAAACAGCAACTATTCCTATCATAAAACCTATCCATATATTTTTAATATTAATCCCTCCCTTAATAATGATTACATTGCTGCAGCCTTTCTTGTTTAGGTTTTCAAGAATAATAGCAGTAAATAATTTTATAGCGTTTTTGAATGGAGAGCATACCTTTTATAAAGCGAGCAACAATAGTAAAGATTATAACAAAAGATACTAGTTATACTGAGAAGCCATACCAAACTCTTACCCTAAAATCTTCTATTGTATTGCTGGCTTTTATAACAATGTCCCACCTTTCTTTTATTAAATATGTGATATCCAACAATACCTGTCAAGTGCGTATCACTCCAATTATTGCTAATCCTAATTAAAAACAGGGGATTAATTACCGATTAGAAACCCTTAATTATCTAGAAAATCAGCTTATCCTTTTATCCTGAATAACTAAAATAAGCGACTACCTTTATACTTTAGGAGCCGCTTTAATACTAATTACCCAATCCCACTGAAATAGGGATACTCAATCTATTACGATTTGTATCCCTAAGTGAATCTTATTAGTAAAAGATGAATCTACTTGCTATCCCTTTCTTACTATTTATTTTCATTAATGTCTTCTATCTTTTCTCATTCACCCAAACAATCATTTCACCTGACTCCCGGTTGCACCACGCATAATATGGGATCGCTTTCATTTGTACAGATGTTGTTTTATCTTCTACTGGACGATACAAGGAATCATTCCAGTTTGTTTGGTCTATGCGTTCTGCATCTCCTGTAATGGAAACAACTCCTTCTAGTAAATCGGGATTATAATTTGCTTTTAATTCTGCATTTCTTGGTAAAATAAGCCCATGCAGATTTTCTCCATTATCTACTTGCTCTAAACAATACACTACTGGACCGCGCTGAAGCGCCACTTTTCCTACATTATGACGTACTTGTGGATTCGATTGAATTCTCTCCACTACCATAGGGAAGGACAGTTCAATATGGTCATTTTCCTGCCACTTACGATTTATATAAACATAGCCATTCTTTATAAGTGGGATATGATCGATTATCTCCCCATTTAACTTCATCACCGTTCCTTTTGCCCAACCAGGAATACGGAATGCTACGGTAAAGCTTTCCTCTCTTTCAGGAGTAACAATCATGGAAACATTACCATCCCAAGGATAGTTCGTTTGTTGCGTAAGCTTTACATTGTTATTTGCTATTTGAACAGTTGTCTCATTCCCCATGTATAAATGGACAAATACTTCCTTCTCTTTTTGTGAATAGATATAGTGACCAATGGATGCTATTAATCTAGCTAAATTCGGAGGACAGCAGGCACAGCCAAACCATTTTTGACGAACGGATTTCACATGCTTTTTATCCTTTCTCTTTTCACACGCTTCTGGTTGAACTTCTAATGGATTTACATAAAAGAATTTCTTGCCGTCTAAATCCATCCCACTAATGGTTCCATTATAAAGAGCTAATTCCATTACATCGGCATACTTGTTATTTGCATCAAGCTGTAACATACGATTAGCCCAAAAAACTAAAGCAATAGAAGCACATGTCTCTGTATAGGACAAATCATTCGGCAGGTCATAATTAAAGGAGAAAGCTTCCCCAAATTCCATAGAGCCTATTCCACCAGTTATATACATTTGCTTTTGTGTTACATTATTCCAAAGTTCTTCACATGCTTTTTTTAATGATTCATCTTTTGTTTTGACTGCAAGATCTGTCATGGCTGTATACATATAAGTAGCCCTAACTGCATGACCAACAGCTTCCTTCTGTTCTCTTACCGACTTATGTGCCTGATGATAGGCATAGTCATCATTAAACCAAAATGGTTTTGTATCGTTTCTTTTCTTTTTCTCTATATCAAAATAATGGGGCTGTTTTCCACGTTCATCAATAAAATATTTACTTAAATCCAAATATTTCTCTTTGCCCGTTACATCATATAGCTTAACTAATGCTAACTCAATCTCCTGGTGCCCAGGATATCCCTTTAATTTATCCTCTTCCGGTCCGAAAACGCTGTCAATATAATCCGCATATTTACACATGATATCTAAGAACTGCTTCTTTCCTGTAGCTTGGTAATAAGCAACTGCTGCTTCTATTAAATGTCCAGCACAATACAATTCATGATTATCGCGAATATTTGTCCAACGGTTATTAGGCTCTTTAACCATATAATAAGTATTTAAATAGCCATCCTCTCCTTGCGCTCTTCCAAATAAAGCAATTACTTCATCCGCTA
Organism: Bacillus sp. 522_BSPC; assembly: GCF_001076885.1. GTDB lineage: Bacteria > Bacillota > Bacilli > Bacillales > Cytobacillaceae > Niallia > Niallia hominis. Next base: position 6,769 of record NZ_JVDT01000076.1, on the reverse strand, counting down.
TTTTCTCTAATTCAGGATTAGGCTCATTCTCTAAGCTATAAGAAACTGCTTCTAACCATTTAGCAAGATCACTGTCTTGAAACACCATTCCATAATAATCATCTGATGATTCACCCGCCGCAATTCGAAAATTCTCAATCGCATGACTTGGGGACGCATCTGGTAAGCAATCATTTAATGCATCCCATTGGTAAGGGATGACGTGATTACGCACAACTTCTAAATAACGTCCCCAAAATCGGTCATTGATTTTTATCTTATTCGTAATGATTTTTTCTGTTTTCTTCATTCGTTTCTCCCCTTTTCCAAGTTTTTATTTATAAGAAGGTTCACCCATAGAGAATTTGTAAAAACTTCGAGAGAACCTTCCAGTAAACTAATCGTTATTCACTAGGATATCTTCCTTCCAATAATGGAGAAATTGCGTCATCAAGTTCTGCCAATACCTCATCCAGGGACTTTGCATTTGTCCAATATTGGTCAAGTCCTTGCTCTAGCTCTGTATTGATTTGATCCCAATTTATGATATCGATTTCAGGAGCTTGAACAGCATAATCCATTAAATAATTTATCGCAGCATCACTATATTCATCTGGATGTGCAGGATTTTCTGTCCATTGCTTTATTTTGGCTTCGTCTGTATAATAATCTTTCTGTATTGGCATCCACAAACCAGTTTTATATAAATCAACCTGTTCTGGATCATTATGATACATATAGAATTCTAATGCTTCCTCTGGATGTTCTGTACTAGAGAATATTACACTAGCTCCAGCTAAGAAAATGGTTTTTGGCTGTTCAAATTTAGGTAGGACAGCTACTCCAAAATCTACTCCTGAAGCTGCAATATCTAATAAAGCCCATTGGCCATCAATCGCCATTGCTACCTTCTTCGTTTGAAGACTAACACTTGTAGCAGGCATATTCTCCATTTGAACAGGAGTTGGAGCAACATGGTATTTATAAATTAAGTCATGCATATTTTGAAAAACTTCTTTTGCTTCTGGTGTGTTCAATCTTAACTCCGTTCCTTCCTCATTAACAATATCGCCACCATTACTTAGTACCATTGGTAGCCAGCCATTAAAGGTAGAAGGAATACTTATTCCGTATTGAACAATTTCTTTCGGATTAAAATTAGAATCATCCGCAGTACGTCCCTTTGAATCTCTTGTTAATTTTTGAGCTGTTTTAACAAGCTCATCCCATGTCCAAGCATCCTCCGCTTTGGCTGGAGGAACATCTACCCCAGCCTCTTTAAATAGAGAATTATTATAAAACATCATAATAATTTCGGCAGCTGTAGTATTTCCAACATTTTTACCAGGCTCATAGTATAGATAAGACTGAGGAACCCTTTCTTTTAATGCAGGAAATTGGTCTTGATATTCTGTAAAATCCATAATTTTCCCTTCACGTGCCCACTTTTTCGCTAGAGATGTTCCTAAATAGGCAACATCAGGGAGTTCATTCGATGCCTTTAGCGTATTAATTTTCGTATTATAATCCCCAGCCACATGCTGACCAGTTACTTTAATATTGGGATGGGATTTATTAAAAGAATCAATCATTTTTTGTACTGCTTGCTTTTCCAAATTGCTGCCCCAATACATGAAAGTTAGTTCTACCTGATCTCCGCCATTATTAGAGGAACCAGCACTTTCTCCATTACTGCAGCCAAACAGCATTAAAACAACCACCAGAATGAAACTCACTACCTTTACACTTCTCCATCTCATCTTTCTTCCCCCTTTTCACTTATGATTCTTCTTTAACCCTTAGTTCCCGTCAGCGTAATACCTTCTATAAAATAGCGTTGTGCAACAAAATATAACAGGACAATTGGTGTCACGATTGCTACACTTGCAGCCATTAAATAGCCCCACTGGGCATTATATAGCCCCTTAAATGTTGCAAGTCCAATCGCTAAAGTGAACTTGCTGTCATCATTCAAATAAATTAAGGGTCCTAAGAAGTCATTCCATACAGCTATAAAAGTAAAAATCAAAATGACGATGAAAGCAGGCTTTGAAAGCGGAATGATAATCCTCCATAAGACGGTTAATGGTGATGCTCCATCTATATAAGCAGCTTCTTCTAGCTCCCGTGGAATGGATAGAAAAAATTGACGTAATAAGAATATATTAAAGACACCATTTATTCCTGTTCCAAACCAAGATGGTAATGTCAATGGAACGATTGTATTTAAAGCTCCTAATTCTTTCCACATCATAAACGTAGGTATTAGTGTAACTGCATATGGCAGCATCATCGTACTTAAAATTACCATAAAAACGATGTTTCGCCCTTTCCACCGTAATCTAGAAAAGCTATATGCAGCTAACGTACTGCTGATCAGTGTTCCAAGAAGGACTAACACTTCAATCATTAATGTATTTAGTAAATACTTATCAAACGGCACGGAAGTTAAAGATTCAGAATAGTTAGACCATACAAATGGTTTTGGTATCCATTCTGGCGGAAAGGCAAAGATTTGGTTCATTCCCATAAACGAACTTCTCAATAACCAAAAGAACGGAAAAAGCATGACCACACTACCAGCAATAAGGAGTAAATAAATGAATATTCTACTGATCTTGAATTTTGATTTACGAGTGGATTTAATTGGCTCCGTGTTGATAACAGGATTTGGTTCCATTTTAGTTTTCCCCTCCTTCATAGTAGACCCATTTTTTGGAGGTTAAGAATACTAGTGATGACAAGAACAAGATAATAAGGAATAATCCCCAGGCAAGTGCACAGGCATAGCCCATTTGACTATCTTTAAAAGCTGTTCTAAAAAGATAGTACACATAAAATAGAGTAGAATTATTTGGTCCACCCTCTGTCATAATGTACGCTTCATTAAACACCTGGAATGTATTGATTAAAGCCATAACTAAGTTGAAGAATATCGTAGGTGTCATCATTGGAATGGTTACATGCCATAGCTTACGTAAAGGTCCCCCGCCATCTACCTCGACTGCCTCATATAAATGTGCCGGTACACCTTGTAACCCTGCTAAAAAGATAACTGCAGCATTTCCTAATCCCCATGTGCTCATCAGCATAAGGGAGGGAATGGATGAGGACTCACTGTAAATCCATTGTTGTCCAGATATACCAACAGATCCTAAAATCGTATTTAGCAAACCAAAATCTGGATTAAACATCCATAACCAAAGCATTGTGTTCGCTACAGAAGGCACTAGCACGGGAAGATAAAAAATGGTTCGAAAGATAGAAAGCCCTTTTACTTTTTGATTGAGAAGCATCGCTATAAAAAATGCCCCTGCCATAACTAATGGTACGCTTCCAAGTGTGTAATAAATGGTAACGAAAAGTGATTTACTAAAAAGCTTATCCTCAGTGAGCATTGTTTTATAATTGTCTAAACCAATAAAGGAAAAGCTTCCACCAATATTCCAATCTGTTAAACTAAAACCTAGTGATGCAATCATTGGCACGAGGGTAAACAATAAAAATCCGATTATCGCCGGAGCAGCTAACAGAATGCCCCAGTTTCTTTCCATTCTCTGAATGCCTGATTTATGTTTCCGGCGAGCTGTTACATCCAAGTTTCATTCCCCCTTTAGTTTAAGGTTTTTCAGATTTCACTTTATACGAAAATTATAAAGCGCTTTCATAATATTAAACATAGAATATTCTACGATTATCTTTGTTTTCTTACGAAGATATATAAACAATTAATTGAATAGCTTTTAGTAGCATCAAAAAAATTCATCCCTCTTATGGAATGAATTTAAACTAGATTTCTATTATAAATAGCGCGCCCTGTATTGTGAGGGCGTCATTCCCTCACTCTTTTTAAAAGCAATGCTAAAATAATTGGCATCCGTGTAACCAATCTTTTCAGCTATTTGATAAATTTTTATATCTGGTTGAATTAATAATTGTTTCGCTAGTTCAAATCTTGTTCTAATTGAAAACTCTATAAAGGTTTCACCCGTTGCTTGTTTAAATAGAGCACTTAAATAATTGGGACTCATATGAACGTAATTTGCAAGTTTGTTTAAACTTATATCTTCAGAGATATGCTCTCTTATCCATTGCTTTGCATCCTCTATGACATTAGGATTTCCTAACCGGTTTTGTTTTTTTATCGATTGAATTACTTGATGAAAAAAACTTTTCATCACAGCCACAACATCTGCAATCGTTTCAGCATTATAAATACTTGAAAATGGATCTTCAACAAACACTGTTTCCAAATCATTTTCAGAAATCATTCGGACAGCATAAATCATTAGTTGCGTAGTAATAATTTTCCCATCGCTAATAGAACTTCCTTGTAGCTCTATAATGATTTTATTTAAAATACTATCAACAGCTGCTTCATTTCCAAGTCTTAATTCACTCAGTAAGTAAAGTTCCTTATTCAGTACTTGTTTAAAAACTGCGGCTTTAGGTTCAATCAACCCAAAATAAATAATGGAATTTTGCCCTAAAACAGATTTATATTCTAAAGCCTGCATCGCTTCCTGGTAAGCCTGGTGAATATCCTCTGGCCTTTCATGAATTTCACTGACCCCAATACTTATCGATAGCTCTAAATATTCCAAGCACTTCTGTTGGAATTCTTTTACTAGTTGGATAAAGATATTTTTGCTTCTCCAATCAAAAGGTTCAAAATCATTTGTCACAATAAGGGTTATATAGCCTGGCTGTCCCTTTATAACCACTCCATTTGCAAACAAAGAAATGACTTCTTTAGCTAATTTGGAAAGAGCATAGCTATTAAGCTTACAATCTGGTACATCCCATTTTTGTAATAAACTATTATAATGATCAATAGCTATAGCTATCACTGTATAAGATTGATTTATTTGGAATTCAACCCCAATTTCTCTTAAGCTTTTTAAACAATCCAAATAACTTCTTTGTCGATGCAATAATTCCGTCCATATTTTGTCCACTGTTATTTCTGCGCTCTCTTGAATTTTCCCCCTTAATACTTCAATATATTTTTTACTACTTTCAGTCTCTCTAACATTCTCTGCTGCCTTTTCTAGAGATTTACACAGCTCCCCATAGGATACTGGTTTAAGTAAATAGTCAGAAGCCTTTAATTCAATGGCCTTTTTTACTTTCGGAAAATCATCATAGCCTGTCAAAAAAATAAACTGCACATTTTTGTTTTCTTTACGGAGCCGTTGAGCTAACTCCAGTCCATCGATATCCGGCATATTGATATCTAAAATCACGATATTTGGGTTTTTCATTTTCACCTTGTTCCAGGCATCCGTTCCACTAACAGCTGTACCAACAGAATGTAGATTTAATTGCTCCCAAGGAATTGCATCATTAATTCCCTCGCGAATATGGTATTCATCGTCCACAATTAAAACATTTATCATCCGTACTAACCTCCTTGATATCATCAGTCAACTTCGGAACCTTTATACTTACTGTAGTATATTTGTTAAATTCACTTGATATGTCCACACCATAGGATGGACCAAATTGAAGCTTTAAGCGATTATGGACATTCTTAAGACCGTACAACGGAATAAGATTTTCTCCATTTAAAGACCGATTTAATTTTTCTACTAGCTCTTTTTCCATTCCCTTTCCATCATCTGTTATATTAAAACAAATTCCTTCGTCAAAAAATTGACCCGTTATCATTATGGTCCCCTTATCACTATTGACTTTAATACCATGGTATAAAGCATTTTCTACAACAGGCTGTAAAAGCAGCTTGGGGATATAATAAGGATAAATTGCTTCATCCACTTCTACTATCACTTCAAATTTATCCCTATAACGGATTTTTTGAACTTGAATATAGGCCATTACATGGTCTAGTTCATTTTGAATGGAGATATTATCTTTTCCTTTATTTAAAGATAAACGAAAAAAATCCCCTAACGAACTGATCATTTCACTAATTTGATATTGTTTTTGCTTTAAGGCTAACCAATTAATAGAATCCAATGTATTGTATAAAAAATGTGGATTGATTTGTGCTTGCAGTGCATGAAACTCAGCTTCTTTTCTTTTTACAATTGTGTAAACTGTCACTTTATATCCTCTCAAATACCGTTGGAATTTTCAAATTCCTTCAGAATTGTTTATATACTTCTCTGGAATAATGTGCTAAATTTTTTGCATATTAGAAGGGGGAGTTTTTTTATGATCAAATTTCATGATTTTGGTATTAGCCTAGTGGAGTATGGGGAAAGAGGAAAAAAGAATGAATTTCCATTGTTTGATCAATGCCCAAACTGCAAATGTCATTCCCATGGGAATCTTCATCGTAACGGCTATTACTGGCGTTATGGAATAACTGATGAGACAACCGTACGGATCCCAATTTGTCGCCTAAGATGTTTACAATGTGAAGTGAATATCTCTATTCTTCCGGACTTTCTCATCCCGTATTTTCAACATACTATTCATACAGTTTTAGAACGAGTGAAGAAAATTCTTCAAAGGAAAAAAGCAAAAGGCAGCCGCCAATTAGTCAGGTTTTATCTAAATCGTTTCTTAACATGTATAAATTGGATTCATAGCTTCTTTATCAGCTTGGGGAAGATAAGTGGCATGTCGGAGGATATAAATAGCGAAGCCACAAAATATATGAAAATGATCCTTGATTTTGGCGAATCACCCTTCTTACGAAGGTCACGGGGTCACTTATCAAAATACTTTATGGCAAATTAATTCTATCATATTTAGGCGACTTTAAAAATATTCTTTGTCCCACATACCTTTTTCATAGTCAGAAAATATCGAAAAAAGTAGA
>NZ_JVDT01000075.1 GCF_001076885.1 Bacillus sp. 522_BSPC | reverse complement strand
TGTAAACGAGCACAATATTTCAGATACTCTTTTCCACATTAATCCGGGAGGAAATCTGAAATAATGTGCTATTTTTTTCACTTTATTTCGGAATGTGCAAAATCTTGTTCAAATTATTCCGTCTTAAATTCAGGAAAAGAAAACCCCTAAAAAGGGGCATCAACTGGCATATAATCCTGTTTTTTTATTCGAATTTTGTACACCTCGTAAGTGTGGAGTACAAACCTTACTTCGTGTTCCAGAGTTACGAACCAATCAAAATCTTTCTCCAAGTATGCATGGAGATACCTGTTTTGGACCCGTATCTCAAATGCATAACCCTGGTCTATCCAGTGGGGCTGATGTCCTAACCATACTCTCCATTCTTGAAGATGGTGGTCAAATACTAATATTCCACGCCTCATGATAAGCCATTATCCTCTATAGCTAACCTGACAATTTCCTCATCAATCAGTTCTTTCTTTAGTTGAGAGCCAAATAATAAACTGTTAATCGTTAATGTATTAATAACCCGTGGCCAACCTTGAGACCGTGATGCGATAGCTTCTACCGCGGTTTCTGTAAAGATGGTCATCTTCGCTCCTGCTAACTTCATATGATGATGAATATAATGGGAAACTTCCTCTCTGGATAATGGCTGAATCTCATATTTCATAATCATTCTCTGTGATAGTGGACGATGATGATTTAATGCTAATCGAGTCTTTAAATGTGGTAAGCCAGCTAAAACTAGGATAAATGGATTGGTTGAGTCCATATGAAAGTTAAATAATAGTGCTATATCCTGCAAAAAAGCATCTTTTGCCATATGCATTTCATCTAAAATGAAAACAGGTGTGATCTTACGTTCCCCTGCCATTCGCTCAATGCCTTGTTGAATTTGCCTAAAGAGATCGACTTTACGGAACTTCGGTTCCTCCCCTAAGCCATATACTAACCCACGGTAAAAATCCATTACACCACCAGTTGAAAGGGGAAAATAGACTACGTGATATAAAGAAGGGTTTAATGACTCCTTAAAAGACCGTAAGGTAAACGTTTTTCCTGCGCCAGGATCCCCAATAAGAAGACCCATTCCCTTCGATTTCTGTAAATAATTTAATGCGTTTAAAGCCCCTTGATAATCAGTGGAAGGAAACGCATCCGAAGGGCGTATATCTTTCGAAAATGGTGCTTGAGCTAAAGAGTAAATGGATTTATACATGGTCTTGTTCCCCTTTCACTTCAGCTGTTTGAGATAATGAAAATGGCGAGCGAGCCCGTTTTACATGCGCATTATCCTTCATGGATACAGGAATTGCTTCAGCGACTTTCTTATCATCCTCAAAGATATAGACACCATTTTCGTCTAGTCTCACATCGATAGAATGACCGATAAAACGGGAAGGTACTTCGTAGAGCTCTTTATTTAACGTAATCGTCCCATCAGCCTTTACTTTCCGGTGTTCTCGTTTCAAGAAGATGGTCTCAAGAATAGACAAATCCTCCAAAAATGTTATATCCTTTAGTTGAGATTGAAACACTTCATGGGGCGTTTTACCCTCTAAAGAGGCATGAACTCTTCGGTGATAATCTTTCTCTAACCAGCTCCAGAATCGTTCATTTAACTCTTCTAGTGAATGAGCTGGATCGGCTTGTAATAACGGATAAAACCGTGTTTGAATCGTTTTAAACAACCTTTCTACCTTCCCTTTTGCACGGGGATCATACGGCTGCGTGTGAGCTAAAGTAATTCCGAGTTGGGCACAAGCATATTGAAGCGTTTCAGATCGATAGATCTTACCGTTGTCCGCATAAATGATGGTAGGTTTCCCTCTGCGAATTAAAGCCTCTTTCGTGACTACTCTTAATCCATCAAACTTCTCTGACGAGAAGAACTGTGCATACGGCACAAGACGAGAACAGTCATCAATATAGGCAATTAAAAATGTCTTTGTCTTTTTTCCATTAACGGGTACATAAGGTCCATGGGATAAATCAGCCTGCCACAACACATTCACCTTTTCGTGAGCGAACCGTTTTCTTTCTGGTATCGCCACCATTTGTTTTCCTACAAGGTTGTGTTTTTTTAATAATCGAATTATAGTAGAGTAAGATATTTGGTTTTTTTGTATCTCTCCACGCTCGATTAGTTGTTCGTAGAAAACACTAACCGGCATATGGGGAGATTTTTTTCGTATTTCAAGGACAAGATCTTGGTCATCAGGGGATAGTCTTCGAGAATTCCCTCGATCCAAGCGCTTCTTGGGCTTTAATGCTTCAAATCCATTTCTTCGATAATGAAGAAGCCACTCTTTCATTGTTTTCTCTGCAATTTTCCTTTCTCCATAATGGGGGACAGAATGAACCTTTCCCTCCATTCCATTTAAATATTCCTTCGAATCAACTTGCCCATTCAATAGGGGGGCTATTAGGCCATACCGAAATAGGGCCACTTGTTCACGCTCTTTTTCATTCATGGAATCTTCCTCCTTTTTCATAGAAGGACGACCGGTCATCCATGGTTATTATTCTACTTTTTTCGATATTTTCTGACTATGAAAAAGGTATGTGGGACAAAGAATATTTTTAAAGTCGCCTAAATATGATAGAATTAATTTGCCATAAAGTATTTTGATAAGTGACCCCGTGACCTTCGTAAGAAGGGTGATTCGCCAAAATCAAGGATCATTTTCATATATTTTGTGGCTTCGCTATTTATATCCTCCGACATGCCACTTATCTTCCCCAAGCTGATAAAGAAGCTATGAATCCAATTTATACATGTTAAGAAACGATTTAGATAAAACCTGACTAATTGGCGGCTGCCTTTTGCTTTTTTCCTTTGAAGAATTTTCTTCACTCGTTCTAAAACTGTATGAATAGTATGTTGAAAATACGGGATGAGAAAGTCCGGAAGAATAGAGATATTCACTTCACATTGTAAACATCTTAGGCGACAAATTGGGATCCGTACGGTTGTCTCATCAGTTATTCCATAACGCCAGTAATAGCCGTTACGATGAAGATTCCCATGGGAATGACATTTGCAGTTTGGGCATTGATCAAACAATGGAAATTCATTCTTTTTTCCTCTTTCCCCATACTCCACTAGGCTAATACCAAAATCATGAAATTTGATCATAAAAAAACTCCCCCTTCTAATATGCAAAAAATTTAGCACATTATTCCAGAGAAGTATATAAACAATTCTGAAGGAATTTGAAAATTCCAACGGTATTTGAGAGGATATAAAGTGACAGTTTACA
>NZ_JVDT01000074.1 GCF_001076885.1 Bacillus sp. 522_BSPC | reverse complement strand
ACAAAAAGGATATTTATTCTCCCACAAACATTTTACTCATACAAGATATTGTATGGTATGTCTATAGTGAAAATAGTGATACTATACTCACTATAGATTTCAGAAAATATATAGAATGTAAAAATACAATGATGTTAGATGTATTAAAATGTTGGGTATCGAATTTCTTATTGGATTATGCAGGTAATACTATTGCGGCATATTTCAAGTATTTAGTGGATGTTTTAAATATTACTTCAACTTTAGCTAAGTCAAAAGTTAGTGATTTAGAAGAATATTTATTATCCGAAGCGACGAAATCGATAAAACATGAAATGATAAAGTCTTTATTGAATTTTTTAGATTTTTATGATGAATTGGATTCAACGGAAGAATATATACAGCTAGCCAGTGAGCTTCATGAAAAACTCGAAATAGAACCGAGGGAAATTCCATCAAGCAGAGATTGCTTAATGTTCCTATTCGCCTTAAATAATTTTTTTGATAATACTCCTTCATCAGATTGGCGATATTTATATTTTACTCCAATAAGGATTTGGTGGATACTAACTACCAAAATCCCAATGAGAATCGGTGAATTTCTTAAAATACGAAGGGATTCTCTTAAAGTAAAAGAAACGGATAATAAAGTTCGATATTATCTAGAGCTACCTAGATCTAAGGAGAAAAACAACAAAAAAAGAATTCAAGTTATTGATAAAATTGAGATTGATAAGAGTTTTTACAATTTCATAGATTCCTATATTATTGAATCAAATAAATACGGAGAGTCGGATTCATTAATATCTTATATGGTAATTAGAAAACTTAGAGAAAATGTTATAGAGAATAAAATTAATAGTTTTGTCAAGAAACGTAATGATAGAATAATTGATCATGAAACTTTTAGAAAATTGTTATACGATTTTTATGAATTCATTATTAAAAATCCACCATATAATTTTTCTGTTCGAGATGTCGGGAATGACAATCTTGAAACAATTTCAAAAAGTCGTGAAGAAGGAAATTATTTCGATATTGAGAGGCGATTACGACCTAATGATACAAGACATTTAGCATTTATGTTTTTGAAGCTTCAAGGCCTTCATCCGGTAGAAATAGCTCGTCTAGGTGGTCATTTATCTCTCAGCTCACAAACCCATTATTTTAAGCATAGGGAATTTGAAACTGATTCTTCAACTATTCAACTATTGAGATTATTTGACATGGATTGCCAATACTTTAAAACAAGTTTTTTTAAAACAATAAATGAACCAATAATTAGTTCAAAAATAAATGATGAATTTAGAAGACGTTTTGTATTAAAAAACGCTGAGCCTGACCGAGATAAGTGGGATAAATTAGAAATAGGTTGGTGTTCAGCGAGTATAAAACGTTGTAAACGTCACTGTTTTATATGTGATGAATATTGGAAAATAGAATTTGATGAATTTAAGACAAAATATAATGAGATTATTAAGTGGATGGATTCTACGGAGAACAAAGCAATTAAGGTTTATAATTCGTTGGGACATATCTATGACCAAATTCATAGTAATAAAAATGAGCAGCTGAAATTGGATATAAAACTAAAAAAAGTGTTATACACAAAATCAAAGGAATTAAAAGATTTATTAGAAAGTATCGGGGCTTGTGTTGATCATATCTATGAACAGACAGGGGTGAACATTGAATGGCAAACAAGTATCCAAAAGACAAAATCGACGAATTACTTGACAGATATGTAGAAGAAAATAAGGTCAAAATCATTAACAAAAGACCATTTGCTGAATTTGTGACAGAATTATTCGAAAAAGGCGAACTTAGTTGGTTAGATAAATCCATTCCTGAATACTATTGGAGAAAAGCAGCCTATGAAGGATTTCATTATATTGAAAGATACAATGAAGCTGTAAATACTCCAATACTTATAGAAAATGAGAATCCGGAAATTAAACTTCCAAGTATAAAGGATTCAATCGAAAAACTAATTAAAGACCCATCTAAACTATATAAGACGTTGGAGCCTTATGAAAAGGAATTAAAATTATTATTAAAAAAAGAAAAGAAAAGTGAAAAGAAAATAAAGGAGTTAAACAACAAAATAATTGATCAAAAGAAAAAAATTAAAGAACTAGAAGATTTAAATAAACTAGCTCAATCTACTATTTATAAACTCTTTTATTATGGTAAGGATAGGAAAGAAAAAAATCTAATAAACTTACTCACTACTACAAAAAATTCAACAAAGCCTGTTAATAGAGCATTAGAAAATTTATTTAACCATGAAGCATTTGAATTTTTTGATCTTGAAACTGGCGAAAAAATATATAAAGAAACAAAAATTATTGATATAAAGAAGCGTAAAAAAGAGTCTTCTAGTTTGGATTTGTGGAATGACTTATAAAAAAAGCCCAGCTATGCAGATATATAAAGTGCCTAGCTGGGCTTTTGGGTTATTTCAATTCTTCCGTATTTTCATATCTGCTATCTAAAAAGTCAACTATATGAATAATGTAACCCTCAATTGTTTGTGGATTCCGTACACATGCCCCCCATTCTGGAAGACCGTGATGACATAAAATACAGTGGGAAATATGGTGTATGTCTTCTAAAGAAATCCTTATATTTTCTGTTTCTATTATTTTCGAGAGGATAAGTACACCATATGGGATATGTCCTATCATTACTCCTAACTCATCCATGATTATTCCAGTTTGTTTCCTATTCTCAATATTAGAATGATCAGCCGTTGGGAATAAGAATTTAAATTCCTCAAACTTTTTGCCAGCATGATCATATTCTAGTAATTTTCCAATATCATGAAATAAAATGCTTGTAAAAACTAAATCATAATTAGGAGCTGAACTTCTATGTTGCATTGCGCCATATAACATTGTATAAAGATGATCAATAGTATCTTTCCATACAATGTGCTGAGGATTTATAGACTCCGATTGAAGTTGATTCCAAATATCCTTCTTATGTGCTTTTTCAACTACGTTTATTAGCTTTATAATTGCTTGATAATGGTTATCTTCTTGTTTTAATATGAATCTTGCGAACCTCATTAAACCTACTGTATGTTTTAATAAGCCACCTAAATAATTATGATGAAATCCTTTTGCTGCTGGCCTAATAGAAAATTGGTCCCAAAAACGTTTCATTGCAGCTAAGGATATGTCCTTAAAAGGTTGTTCCAATTCATTTATATATGAGAAAAGTTCTACAGTAAAATCTTCAATATTTTGCTTAGTGTAAGCTAGAAAAGTGAAGGGATTAATATCTTCTTCACATGGTTTCATTTTATTTATAGTAAGTGATTTATGCCCCCGATAATCTTCTATTCTAGCCTCAACATCGAAAATAGAGAATTCTTCAAGTAAAGGGATAGTATTTTCAACGGCATTTTGGTTGTCCCATAATTTTGCATTTATCGAACCAAAATTATTACTAAATCTTATTTTTAAATATTGTTTGTTAGTTTTGGTTGATTCGATATTAAAGTCATTAAGAAGTAATCGTAATTTAACATTGATTCCTTTTTCAAATTCATTTATGTTGAAAATTTCTTCACCAGTAGGGAGAATAGGAGTTGGAAATTCTTTTAGGACCTGTTCTCTATCATCTTCAGTTAACTCAAATTTAACTGGGATAAAATCATAGAAATAAAATTTTATGTCATTCATTGATTATCACTCCTAAACTTTACACACTAAAGTGTAAAAGTTTTTTTATTTATCATTTTCTATATCATTTTAACTTAAATGTTTGATTAAGTAAGTAAAATTTGATTAATGTACTACCTTCCGTTGAAAATCAAGCTTGAAGATTTGAAACTACTTCCACTATACAAATAAGGGTATATCCAATTCCTATAATCGTTGTGCATCAGGAAAATGCGGATTTACAACGATAAGGAATTTCCAATATAAAAAGCCTGATTTCCCAATCCCTAAACTGAGAAATTCGGCTCTTTTTTTTTTTACCCCATAAAGAGGTACAGCCGACAAAATGCTGATATTATAGGCTAAGGCATTTTTTTATATCCTAAGTGGATGTAGGGATGGATTTAAAATCTAGATATAAATAAATATTCTCCTAGAAAGTACGTTCCGATCCGATCCAATGGTGATATGTGCGGGAGAAAAACGTTACCTGAGCGTACAAGATTTCTTAACTTGGTAAGAACAGACAACGCATAATTGGCGATTTATATTCCCATCATCATAAACGTGCTTTTGCCAGCGATTTGAGAGAAAGTTCAAAGGTGCGCCTTCTGGAATTCTTCGTTTATTATTTTTTGTTCATCTCTTTAATGGTCACAATAGCGTGAAGCAATGACTCTCCTGATTTTATATAGAAGTGATTTCTAAGGCATCTAACAATTTTGGGGTATGTTTACGTAAGTAGTTAAGAACGCGATTGTTCCTACCTAGTAATTTGATTTTGGTTATACTTTGAATTTTTAAAGGTTTCTATTATTTTCTGTGGCTGTTTCACAACACTTTATTTAGTTGTTTTTGTGAATATAAATCAAATATTAGGTAATTATATAAAATATGATAACAAAAAGGAAAAACGAGATGGATAGTTAAAAAAATAATGGAGTAAGAGGGTTGAAAATGGATCAAAATAAAGCAAGTTTTTCTACTATATTTGTTCTCTCTATGATGAGTATAGGATTAATGAACCATGTAATGGTGATACCCATGTTACTAAGCACAGCAAAGAGGGATTCTTGGATATCTGTACTAATTTCAGGAGTTTTATTTTTGGGGTGGCTTGTTTTTCTACGAGTAATTATTAAAAAAACAAATTACTCCCATTTATTTACTTGGATGAAGGACCGAGTTGGTAAAGTTGTTGCTTGGGGTCTTTCTTCGGTTGCCTATGTTTTTATCCTTTTATTAATTGGAGTTACCTTAAAGGATATGATTGTTTGGACAGTTACTTCCTATTTCCCTCAAAGTCCAACTTTCATCTTAGCCATAGTTTTTCTAATCATTTGTTTTTTTGCTGCGACATCTAGCTTTGCCACCCTATCTATTATTTCAGGTTTTTTGTTTGTTTTTGTTGTTGCTTTAGGTTTTTTTGTCATGAGCCTAAATATTCCTCATAAGGATTACGCTCAAATATTTCCTATATTAGAACATGGTTTGAATCCTGTTTTGAAAGGCATGATCTATAGTTCAGGTTCTCTAATGGAAGTTGCACTTATACTTTTCTTACAACACAAATTAAAACCCAACATTAAGGTTCGAAGTTTACTTTTCCTCGGAATTATCTTGATAGGGTTAACCCTAGGTCCCTTATTAGGTTCGATTGCTATTTTTGGTCCAGAAGAGGCTGCTAATCAGAGGTATCCGGCATACGAGGAATGGCGATTATTAAAAATTGGTAAATATATTGAACATGTAGATTTTTTTTCTATTTATCAATGGCTGTCAGGTGGATTTATAAGAATAAGTTTAGGTTTGTTTATAATTGGACAGCTCTTTCCATTTGAGAACGATAAGAATAGACATTTATTAATAGGGTTTAGCTCACTAATTACATTGTTGATGGTTCTTCTACCTATTAGTGATATGCAATTTGTTCGCTTTTTGCAAAATATATATTTTTATTTATCATTCCTATTTTTACTTATCTTTTCTTTAAGCATTGGGTTATTAGCCTTTTTAAAAGGGGAAAAGGGGAGATAATTCTTGAAATGTAATAAACATAAAAAACAAAAGGAACTGAACTCTTATCATACTACCTTTCAGAATACTGATGAAGTAAATGAAGAAAAAATTCGTTCAATTTACCAAAAAAGTGAGGATGTTAAAGTTGTACTCCATAAATTTACTGATGAACAACAAGAAATAAATACCATATTTATCTATTGTGAGAATTTAGTTGATAAAAAACAAATAAATCAATTTATTATTCCACAACTAAAAAAAATGACAACAAAAAATGACTATAAAATATTCAAAGAGGGCGTGGAATGGAATCAAGATGATCTGGAATGGACACCTTTAAAGGTGGAAACAGGGTTAAATTCCATCTCTTTAGAGATCTTCGATGGTAATTTAGTCATTTATTTTCCGGAATTTAGTGTTTTTTTTTCTGTCAGTGCATCCAATAAACCAAACCGTTCAACTGAACAATCCAATTACGAGGTATCTGTTCGTGGCCCAAGAGATAATTTCACAGAGGATATCTCAACAAATATTGCACTAATTCGAAAAAGACTAAGGTCGCCAACGCTATCTTATCAAACTTATACGATAGGAACAAGAACTCAAACTAAGGTGGGATTATTATATCTAGAAGATGTGGTTAATACGGAGATGCTAGATACTATTCGGGAACGATTATCTAATGTTGAGATTGATGGAATTATTAGTTCAACTCAATTGCAGGAGATGGTGTCCAAACAATCACTTTCTATTTTCCCACTTTCTGCTGATACATCCAGACCTGACTTTGCAGTTGAATGTTTATTACAAGGTAGAATAATCATAGTAGTAGATGGCTCACCATTAGTCATTATTGCTCCTGTAACCATTACTTTTTTGATTAAAGCAGCAGAGGATTCACATTTTAATTATTTACCCATGTCATTAGCTCGATTTTATAGATGGGCGGGATTTCTTTTAGCTGTCTACTTACCCGGGTTTTGGATGGCATTGCTTGCATACCATCAAGATCAAATCCCTTTTCCTCTTCTTGCGACTATAACTGTTGCAAGATCGGGGTTGCCATTTCCTGCACCATTAGAACTTATGATCGTTTTATTCCTGTTTGAAATGTTCCGTGAAGCTGGTCAAAGATTACCTTCCCCTCTTGGACAAACTCTCTCCGTCGTTGGGGGACTCATTATTGGAGACGCTGCAATTCGGTCGGGTTTGATTTCTCCTTCGGTCATCGTTATTACGGCTCTTTCTGCCATCTCAGGGTATACACTAGTGAACCAAATATTAGCAAGTTCAATATCCATTCTTAGAGGATTTGTTCTTGTTTGCTCGATTTTTATGGGTTTATACGGTTTTATGCTTGGAGGATTTATGATTGTCATTTATATGGCAAGGTTACGTTCTTTCGGAATCCCTTACTTAGCTTTAGTATTTCCGAAGTCTAGTTCAGATCTTTTCAAGGCGCTATTTCGGTTACCATGGAAAAGTTATAGAGAACGTGTTAGTTATGTTCGTACGCGGGATAGTACAAAGACGGATGAAGGGGAGTGACAATCCTGAAACTACGTAGGTTCTTTTTAATTAGCATACTAACTCTCTTTAGTCTGGTATTATCGGGATGTTGGAATATCAAAGAAATACAAGATATTTACTATGTTGCAGCACTTGGAATTGACTATAAAGATGAAAAATATATAGCTTATGTTCAATTACTGGACTTTTCTAATGTGGCTAAACTAGAAGGTGCTAGACCTGATAAACAACCACCGATTTGGATTGGGAGAGGTGAGGGAATTACGATGACAGAAGCGTTAAATCAATTATACAAGGATGCACAACAAAGACTTTTTTGGGGACATGTGTCTACATTGATTTTGAGTAATACATTACTTGAGCAAGATATCAAATCCTCTATTGATTTTATAAATCGATATAGAGAAATACGTTATAATATCCAATTTTATGCTACAAATGAATCCATTGAAGACGTACTTAAAACAAAATCATTTTTCACTTTATCTGGACTCTCGACGATTCTTCACGAACCAAATGAAAGTTATAAGCAAAGATCCTACATACAACCCATTCAATTTTTCCAATTTATTCGAGATAGCAATCCTGTTGGACAAACAGCTTTCATTCCTTCAATAAAAATATCCACTGAAAATTGGAAAGAGGAAGATAAAAAAGCACCATTGTTAAGAAATGACGGCGCTGTCTTTATAAGAAATAACCATCTACAAGGATGGCTTTCTGAATCTGATTTAAACGGTCTAAGATGGATAGATGAAAAAACTGTTCGATCTCCTTTGTGGATAGTTGAAGATGATCAACCGGTTGTTTCTATAGTATTAGAAAAACCAAAGGTGAGGATAACTCCAGTTATTACTAACGAACAAGTGAGATATAAAATTAACGTATCCTTACAAGCCGGAATAAACGAAAAGTTAAAAGAAATTAGTGAAAACAAGTTAGTTGCTAACACTAAAAAAATAATAAGAGATGAGATTTTAAAGACTTTTGAAAAAGGAGTGGAGATAAATTCAGATGTTTATAGGTTAGGTGAAATATTATATCGGGAGAACCCTCAGAGATGGAATCAAGAGATAAAAGAAAAGCCATTTTTTTTAAATAAGGATAGTATCGAGCATATCAACATTCAAGTTAAGTTAGTGAACTCAGGAAAATTGAAATACCAAGAAAGTCATTATTAGAGTGATTTAGCCAAATTTCACAAAAGTCAATTCTTTATGTATGAACTGCACCCCAATTGTTAGACACAACTAACAATTGGAGGTGCAGTTTTTTTATGGCAAAGTTTTCTCCAGAAGAAAAAATACAGGCAGTAAAACAATATTTAAATGGAAATGAAGGAGGAAAATCAGTTGCTGAATTTATAGGTGTTCATCCGAGTATTCTTCACCAGTGGATTAAACAATATGAGTACTTTGGTGAAGATGCTTTTGAAAAGCGCTATACATCCTATCCCGCAAAGTTTAAACTAGATGTACTCAATTATATGAACGAACAAGGGACGTCTATCAGGGATACAGCAGCGATTTTTAATATTCCATCTTATGAAACGGTTCGAAAATGGAAAGTTGCTTATGAAACAAAAGGATATGATGCCCTACAACCAAAGAAAAAGGGGCGACTATCTTTGAAGAATGACAATCAAGAATTACCGAAAAAACAAGAACAGACTGAAGGATCAATGGAAGCACTTCAGAAGGAATTAGAACATCTACGTATGGAAAATGCGTATTTAAAAAAGTTGAATGCCTTAGTTCAAAACAAGGGAAAATCACCAAACAAGACAAAGCGCAAGTAGTCTATGAATTAAGGCATGAATTTCCGGTGAAAGCACTTATAAAGCTCGCAAGCATTCCACGCAGCACATATTATTATTGGGTGAAAAACTTCAGTCGTCCCGATCCTGATGCAGAGCTGAAAGTATTGATTCAAACGATTTTTGAGGAAAATGATAGCTGTTATGGATATCGCCGTATTCGTGATGAACTTAGAAATCGCGGACATAAGGTCAACCATAAGAAAGTACAGCGTATCATGAAAGAATTAGGGATAAAATGTCAGGTTCGGATGAAAAAATATAAATCTTATAAAGGAACGGTTGGAAAAATTGCACCCAATATTTTAGATCGCAATTTTAAAGCTGAAAAACCAAATCAAAAATGGGTTACGGATATAACAGAGTTTAAGTTATTTGGAGAAAAGTTATATTTGTCACCTATTTTAGACTTATTTAACGGGGAGATCATTACCTATACCATCGGCTCAAGACCGACCTACTCTCTTGTTTCTACAATGTTAGATCAGGCTTTTGAACGTTTAAGAGACGATGATACCCTCCTCATTCATTCGGATCAAGGCTGGCACTACCAAATGAAGCAATATCGTCATTCTCTTAGTGAACGGGGTGTTACACAAAGTATGTCTCGCAAAGGGAACTGTTACGATAACGCAGTTATAGAAAACTTCTTTGGCATCATGAAATCAGAATTTCTTTATCGAAAAGAATTTGAAAGTATAGAACACTTTAAGAAAGAACTACAAAAATATATAAATTACTATAATCACAAACGAATCAAGGCAAAATTAAAAGGCATGAGCCCGGTACAATACCGAGTTCATGCCCTGCAAGCCGCCTAACGAAATAACCTGTCTAACTTTATGGGGTCACTTCAGTATGGAATTGACTTTTTAATTATATTTCTGATAGCGTATAATATTTGCGTTTCGTCTGCAGAGTCCCATAAACACATTCTATTACTGAATATGAATTTACTTCGGGATAACAGGGACCCAGAGTTCGTGTCTTGGTTTATGCTTCGGACCGTAATAACATTCTATACAAGGTAAATTTGCAAGTTCATACTCGGAGTTAGGAACCCACTCGGTATATAAACGTTTCCATGCATCTACTATGTTCGGAAATACTGCCCATGTACTTGCGGGTATAATAAGCGTCTCCATATTTTCAGGGGATTCCCCATCGTATCTTACGCCCATGAAATAGGAAAATTCTTCATCTGTTATGGCGGCTTCTTTTCCGCAAACCCCCAGAAGGCTTTCAAGCGTGCATTTTGGATTTTTCCATGACATAGCTACTAGTTCTTGCATAAATCCATCTTTTTTCGCGGTGTTCCAAAGCGTAGGGATTGTTTTAAATGCTCTGCTTGTTTTTACTGGCTTACTTTTTCCTACAATTCTTAATTCAAAATCAAGGTTTTCAATTCTGTAATCCATCTCGGTATCTCCTTTAATAGTAATTTGAAAGGATATTCTGGGAAAGGCTTTTAACTGTACCCCTCTATTATGAGCATTGGAAGGGGTTACTCCATGCATTTTTTGAAAAGCACGTGAGAAAGTATCAGAAGAAACATAACCATATTTAACTGCCACATCGATGATCCGAATTTCACTTTTTTGAATTTCAAATGCTGCGAGTGTTAACCGTCTACGTCTAATATATTTTGAGAGCGATACACCTGAGATTGAAGAGAACATTCTTGAAAAGTGAAACTCGGAAAATTTAGCTACTTTTGCAGTTTCTTTGTAGTCTATTTCTTTATTTTCAATGAAGTTTAACGCATGGTTCATTCTTTTAGCCAATTGTGAACATCAAGTAGAATGACACAATTTCTGCTATAATAACTGAAACACATTACTGGAAGTTATCATTCACATTTTATAGTGAATTGCATCCTCTAATAACAAGACATCTGTTAATCATTTTCTGATTTTATAAGGCAAAGATAAGTAACAAAGAGACAATAATCCATTTTAATAAGTAAAATAATGTATTTTTGAGCTTTCTATATGTAGTTATTGAATTAAAACAGTTTAGTTAAAGTACATTTATTTGCATACTTATTTTCAACAATGTAATTCAAGAAGAAGTAGAAAAAGAAATTACCTCTATGCAATAATAAGCAAGGAATGGGGGGGATAAGTTATCCTTATGTTAAATACTATCTACCGAGGTAATTAATTGAACGAAGTTTGAATTTATTCAAAATAAATACCCTGTATTACTCTAGTATAATAGATTTGGTTCTTACAACAATCTATACATAGTTTCTTATGTATCTTTAGGTGAAAACTCACAAAAAATAAAGAAAATACAGTAAGGGCATTTTTTTTACCTCTTAACTTTGTTACAACAATAGGGATGCCAAATTCGACACCCCCTTGTTTAGATAGTTCTAATCGGAAGATTAGTTAATATTGTTTTTAATATATGATGACTTAATGTTATGAGCAAGTTCATCTAATATAGCTTTCTTCTTATTATTTGAAGAATGACAAGTTAATATAAGCAAATCCACTAATTCTGGTTGCATATTAGATATCTCCTGCAAATAATCCTTATCAAATTCTTTCATAACTTCATATAATTTGCTCATTTTAATGAAATTCCACATCAATTTTCTTTTTATTATTTGGTGTAGTCTTTAACATTTTTACTTCTAATACACCATTTTTATAGGTTGCTGATACTCCCTCGGTAGATACAAGACTCGGAAGTGTTATAGCTCGGTGAAAACTACCTGTGTAACGTTCTTTTCTATACATATTTTTTTCTTTTGTTTCATTTGTTTTGTTTATAGAACCGCTAATCGATAATACATTATTTTCAATATCAATGTTTACGTCTTCTTTTTTCTCAAGTCCCGGTATATCACAAGTTGCAACAACTTCATTTTCACTTTCATGCACATCTACCTTAATACTTCCAAAGTGCTCTTTGTCCCCACTAAAATCAAACGGTAGGTCAGAAAAGATACGGTCAAAATCTCTTCTTATATTTACTAATTGTCTAAATGGGTCATAAGGTGTTAATGCCATAGTTACATTCCTCCTTCATTTATCATTCATATTCTCTTCATTTCTCATGAAATTATTAGCTTATGTATTATTTTCCTGATTTTTTCACAATTCATTTTAACTCGCTCATTAGTAAACTTCAACAAGGTATTTCTGATGAACAACGTTCATATAATTAGATATAGGGAGTGATAAAAGTGCCACGAGTAAAATATACCGAAAGTGATGTTGCATTGATGGCAAGGATGATGAGAGCAGAAGCTGAAGGAGAAGGACGACTAGGGATGCTTATGGTTGGTAATGTCATTGTAAACCGACTAAAAGCAGATTGTTTAGATTTTTTAAATTTAAGGTCAATAAGGGACGTGATTTTTCAAGTACAAGGAGGAAATTATTCTTTTGAAGCAGTACAAAAAGGGAATGTTTTTTATCAAGGTGCAAGAGATGTCGAAAAAAGATTAGCACGAAAAGCATTAGATTATTGGAGAGAGCATCCTTCTAAATATGCTCTTTGGTATTTCAATCCATATGGTAAATGCCCACCTACTTGGTACGCTCAACCATTAGCAGGTCAATATAAACAACATTGTTATTATGAACCCCAAGCTAATACATGCGAAAGCGTTTATAGATGGTAAAGCAGCATACGAATTGATATGTATTAATAAATAATTTGTTATCGATTATTAAGCTTGTATCGAAGATTTCAAAGAATCATTGTTACAAGCTTATATTACTTGCTTATCTTCAATAGTCGTGTCTTTTAAAACGATTAGGGATTCAATCCTTGTTGTAGATAAGGTCTCGTTATCTTAATATAGTACTTGTACTTTTTTTGCTCCATCTCCATCTGAAAATGAACGCATCCGTTAGTGAAGTAAAGTTATCGCTTCAGCCTCCAACTGATACCATTTTTCCACTGTAATATTCATCTAAGTTATCCCACTAATTTTTAGACTCTGACTTTAGATAGTTATAAATACATTCTTCCATAGAAAAAGGACCTTTTGTTTTAAAGTAAAGATTGTACGGGAGGAAACTTATGATTGGTGTGACCGCTTGAAAGAGATGCCACAGTTTTTGCTTATTAAGATTCTAGCCATGTATCCTTGAGTGATTTTAAGCTATCCTTTTTCCTTCGAATTAAATCAATCAATTCAAATAAGTACTGTGTACTCCGATTGATTCGGGTTGAGTCAGTAACAAAAATAATGTCACCTTCCTGTAGATCCTCTAACATTTTTTGAAGTTGCTCGCGCTCCTATGTTGCGACTCTACTGATATATAATTGAACAAATAAATTAAAAATTTACAGAAACAGGATGTTGCGGAATGAAAATTGCCAAAGGTAGAGAATTGCTTACACCTGAATAGAGGTAGGCTCTATAAATCTTTACTTTTTCTCACTATATATGAGAAAAATGCAAGAGAAGTATTGAAACTACTATATATTTAATATTTTTCTCACTTTATATATATAGATAATCAGCCATCACGGAAAGCCTGAATGGGGAAGTCCAAAAGCTCCGTTAATTAAAGAAGCGGAAATCTTACACTATATTGATAACTTAGATGCAAAAATGAATATGCTGGATCGAGTATTAGATCGAGTGAAACCAGGGGAATTTACGGAAAGAGTTTTTCCGTTAGAAAACCGTTCCTTTTACAAACCAACATTTCATAAATAAAAAGACTAGGATGAGTTCACTGAGTTCTCATCCTTTTTTTTGCATCCCAAAGATAAATGCTGCTTTTGCTAATCAAGTAATGTAATTTCTTGCAAAAAAGCCGATAAGAGGGAATAATCTAGTTTTTCTAGCATAGGATGAAATAAAAGATAGAAATTACTAGAAAGGGGTAATTTTCAATGCTAGGAATTCCACTTTGGGTTATTTTTGTATTGGGAGGAATTGCAATTAGTGCGATTATGGCTGTTAAAACTGGAAAAGAGGATAGAGCAATTGAAAATGAAATAATTGAACGGGAAGGAGAGGTTTATATGAAAAGACTAGAAGAGGAGAAAAAACGTAGAGATGGAGAAGTGAGGGTGTATGAGAATTAAACAACTGCTTGAAGTTTCTATTTAACTCTTTTTTTACAGTGGTAAATGGCAGTAAACTGTCTGTAAATAATTCGATTGGTTCAACTAACCAAACCAATAGTGTGATAGGAAAAAATCACCGTTGAGGGAAGTTTTACTTTCTTTGATACAAAGGATTAAATGTATAAGATTCATTCCTAAATAGCGTTTCTTCGTTTAATGGAAATGAATTTTGTAGATTGGATTCTTTGTTTTTTTATGTCTTTTCCATAAAGTTATTTGAGATGCTATTTTTTTGCGCCTTCCATTCCTTATAAAAAAATGGGTATATGTCCTGTTCCGAATTTAGGGCGAATACATATGATAAATTGAGCTTGAAAAAGAGCTCAAAGAATTCGCGTTAAGCAAATTCATAAGGTTGTTACGGTTTATATGGCAAAAGATGAAGTGAGAGTGGTAATACAGTACAAAGTATTATAAATATTAGTTCATTCTTTTATGGAGGATCTAAAATAAGATCTGTGGCTAACAAGTGACCAATAACATCCAATAGGGACGGACGAATATTGATAAAAAACAAATTTAGAATAAGTTGGTTATGGTTGTATGGAAGCCAATAAATAAAAGAAAGTAGAAAAACCGAAACACCATGTAATTTTTAAACAAATGGTAGCAACCTTAAAGGAGGTGTTACTATGGGTAACGTATACGGCGGAGGTTTTGCCTTAATCGTTGTATTGTTTATCTTATTAGTTATCGTTGGCGCTGCATGGCTGTAAGCTATAATAGCGTATAAAGGCAATCTTACTAGGATGAGTGCCTATTTATGCGCCAAAGAACAACTGGAACGATAGAGAGAGGAGGAATCTTCATGTCTGGTGGAGGAGTTTACGGTGGAGGCTTTGCTTTATTAGTAGTACTATTCATCTTATTAGTAATCATCGGAGCAGCTTGGCTATAAGTTGATCTGAAGGCATATAAAAAGAAGCAAGTGTAATAGTCTGTTTGGACTGCTATTACATTGCTTCTTTTCTACATATCTCCGTATATAAGACAGAGTTTGTTTAGTTAAAAAAATCTTAAAAAAGAATATCTACATAGGAAGAAATCAAAAGAATGGTAATAAGAACATTTATCGTTCGAAAGACTTTTGGTTGTTTTTCTTCAGGAATTTCTTTTTGTAAACATAGGGCATTTGTTAGTCTATTAATATTATATAAAATAAAAATAGCTAAAATAATGAAAATGGAGATCATCATTGATTCCCTCCTTTAAGCAGAATTTATTGTATGATATTTACATTATCAAATAACAGGACAAAAAGATAGTATTATCAACTATTTTAGGCAGTAAACTTAGATTCTTCGTCAGAAGGATTTTTTGCCTCCTTACAATCTATCTTTCTAGGAGGCTAGAAAATCAGTCGTTCTAGTTTTATCTCATTATATGTTTGGTAAAACAATAATAGTATCCATTTAAGATAATTCACTTACATTATTTATTAATATCTCAAATCCATCCTCGTTTTCTTCTACATAGCAAGAACGTGGTGATTTCCAGAGGTTTTTTATCCGAATGAAATCTGGAACACAAATACCTGTATGATAAGCGAAAATCATTAAAAAATAATGAACATAGCTCGTGAAAAGGAAGCAAGATACAAGTAATAATCCACTAATGATGACAAAAGGAAAAATTAGTGCGAATTGAAATTGAATTTTTCCGATTGGTTCTTTTACTTGAATGTGTAAAACAGGTAAAAATTGTACATTCCATGTTTTCTTAATTTTATCCCCTAAATGAATCATTGGTAATAAATGCAATAATTTGTGTAAAGGATATATAAGCAATATAGATGTCATAAATAATAAAAAATAATCGTCAGAAAGTTTGTTATTTGCAAAATAGGTTGTTATTGGTACATATAAGAAAAGAAAACAACCAATCGTTGTCATAGAAGACAAAATAAATAGGCGCTGCGTTCCATATTTTTTATGGAAGTTGACAGTCTTCCAACAGTTCATGTTAATACCCTCCATAGGGAGAAATTTTTAGCTACTTTTAATAATAAATTCTCGCTTGAATAACTAATAATTGGAAGAATATCTTTTTCTTTTTCTTATCTTGCGTTTAATCAAGCAAACTTACCTTGATACTTTACGACGAAAAGAGTAAAAAATCAATAGGCTCTTAATACAAATTTATGACATTTATTAAAAATATTATTTGCAAACAGAAAAATATCATGCTTTATATGTATTTTACTTACATTTGTAAAACTTATTTAAATTTTCCGAAAAAAAGATAAGAAAGCAACCTGCTCTCTTATCTTTTTTACCACCGGTCAAGAATGTCCCAAACCTAGAGTCCTATTCCCCAATTTCTATTTCTCTATTTAGAATATACTGGATCTTTTTTCTTTAGATGTCCTTCATCCTCTTCCAAAATATCGTCAAGATTAGAAAAGGATTTTTCGAAAATTTCAATAAAATCGTCTCCATAAATATGCTTAACGATTGTCATCATTTCTAGAAGCTCTGGAAACTTTCCATATAGATTTTTGATTGGCAAGGAGGCGGATAATGCTGAGCTATTATTTGGATTATAATCTTCCATAATTTGAACAAATACTTCTTTCCCTTTATCTGTAAGGCAAATATACGTATTTCTTTTGTCATTTTCTTTTTTCGAGAATTGTAGTAGTCCTCTTTCTTCTAATTTCTTCGAAAAATTAAATGCTGTTGAGACATGCATTACTCCGAAATTTGCTACATCTGAAATAGATGCTCCGTTTAGCTGGTAAGCAATCCAAAGTATGTGGTGCTCATTAATGTTCAAATCATACGGTTTAATCCAGCTTTGCCAATCTTTCTCGATTGCCTTCCATAATGCTTTGCTAAGTTGTCCGATTCTTTGAGTAAAGAGTAAAGCATCCTTCATTGAAATCTGACTTTCATTCATCCACAATCACCTACTTTTCTGTTATCTATAAACATTATGCCAATAAAACAAAAATTAATAAAGATAAAAATTAACAAAATTTTTAGAAATAAGAATTTTTATTTAAAGTAAGCGCTTAATTGAATAGATATGTAAAAAAGTAAATAAAAATTCATGTATTTGTTTAGACATATTTGAGGAAATAAAGTTTGGGAAGGATAGAAAAAAATGAAAGTGGGGAGATTACCTGTCTAAAAAATTATGGATTAGGAAAAAAGAAGGGAGAAGTTTTTTTGGAGAGTGAATAAGAAATTAATTGTTGAAAAAGAGAAGTAAAAAAATGGAATGTGATAATTGGTAGAAAAAGGACTAGGAAAATTATATGCGAATAAAGATTTAACATTGTTGTGTTAGAAAAAGTGACATAACTAAGGCGATTTTGAATAGATAAAAAAATGGAGGGATTCCTTGTTAGAAAACCTCCACTTTTTTAAAAATTTTTTGCCATGTAAAGACTAAGCTATTTTAAATCATTTTCTAACTCATTAATGGTTGATTGTAATTCATCGAGTTCCTGTTGAAGTAATTCCTGATGTGGCTTAATTTCTTCTTTCCACGTATCTAAGGATTGTTTAAGGTCTTCAATAAAGTCGCTTAAAACTGTTTTTCCTTCTACAGTAACAGTTTTAATGGAATCTTTTATTTCATTTAAATCGATTTTTAATTCTTGAATATGTTGTAGAAAAGCTTTTCCATTATCATTGCAGACTCTTCTCACTTCTTTTCCTGAGTAAGGAGTTGTCAGTAAGGTAGTAATTCCAGCTGCAATTCCTCCAATTAAAAATCCTGATAAGAATGATTTTGCGCTCATTTGCTAACACCTCGCTCTTTTTCCTTATTATAACGTAATCAAGTTATCATTACTATTTTTAAGGATATTTCGTATTTATTAGAGGTGATTGTTTTGAAAATCCTTCATAAATTTAGCTAGTTCGACAACATGTTCCAGTGGAACAGCATTGTATATAGAAGCTCGGCAACCTCCAACAGATCGATGACCGTTTAGACCAACAAATCCTGCTTCCTTTGCTTCCTGTAAGAAGGCCTTTGTAAGCTTTTCTGACGGCAAAGTGAAGGTTACGTTCATTTTTGAACGGCTCTTTTCTTCTGCATGTCCTCGGTAAAAACCATTACTTTGATCCATAACATTATATAATTGTTGTGCTTTTTCCTTATTTATGTTAGCTATTCCTTCGATACCACCTTGTTGTTTCACCCATTTTAGTACTAGAGATAAAAGATAAATACCTAAAGTAGGAGGGGTATTGAATAATGAATTATTCTTAGCATGTGTATGATAACTTAACATAGTTGGCAAAGTGTTATCTTCTTTAATTAAATCTTTTCGAATGATAACTACCGTTACGCCAGAAGGTCCAAGATTTTTTTGGGCACCGGCATATATAATGCCAAATTGTGATACATCAATTGGTGTACTTAAAATATCACTGGACATATCAGCTATTAAAGGTACAGATAAATTTGTTGGATAATTGCTCCATTGAGTTCCATAAATCGTATTGTTGCTTGTAATATGCAGATAAGCAGCATCCTTTGGCAATTCAATTTGTTCAGGATTCGGAATATATGTGTAGTTATCCTCTTTACTAGATACTGAAATTGCTGTATTGCCAAGTTTAGCGGCTTCTTTGATTGCCTTTTCTGACCATACGCCAGTCAGTGCGTAATAGGCCGTTTTATTTTTCGGAAGCAAGTTCATTGGTACCATCGTAAATTGAAGACTTGCTCCTCCTTGTAAAAAAAGAATGTCATAATTATCTGGTATGGAAAGTAGAGACGTAAGGAGCTCTTTTGCTTCATTATGTACAGCCTCATAGTCTTTGCTGCGATGGCTTAATTCCATTAAAGACATTCCTGTATCATTAAAATTCAGCCAATGCTCCTTTGCCTCTTGTAGAACCCATTCAGGTAAAGCAGCTGGACCTGCATTAAAATTATATGCTCTTTTCAACGTTCTTTCCTCCTAAATTCACTTTTTCAACTAGTAATGTGGTAAAGACAAAAAGATTACCCTTATACTAACAAATTCCGCTGATTTGTACAGATTAAAAAACACCTTTTTTGAAAAAATGAGAATTTTTCAAAATGGTGTTTTGGGGTTTTGTGCTATTAAAAAAATATTTTCCCCAGCTTCGAAAATGTTTATAGTTGATACGATAGGGGAGAAAGAACGAATGAGATGAAACGGAAATTATTATTATATAGCTTTTGGAAAAAATGAATTTTTTAAGAAATATCTTTACTCGCTGTTACTTTTGTCTCTTTACTTCACTTTTTCTTTAATTTTATCCGCAATTTCTGTTAATTCTTCATTTGAATATCCGTCGAAATTTGTTTTCCATACTGCACCGAATCCATCCCCTTTTCCGTATCTTGGTATGAGATGCATATGATAATGGAAAACAGACTGTCCCGCTTTTTCGCCATTATTATTTAAAAGATTTAACCCAATTGGTTCATAAGCCTCTTTAATTGCGGATGCAATACTTGGTACCACTTCAAACAGATTGCTTGCTATTTCAGGGGTTAATTCGTAAATATCTTTCGCATGTTTTTTAGGTATCACCAATGTATGTCCCTTTGTTACCTGGCTTATATCTAAGAAAGCCATAACATGTTCATTTTCAAAAACTTTTTTAGATGGAATTTCTCCAGCGATTATTTTGCAAAAAATGCAGTCACTCATAAAAAAACCTTCCTTCATTATGTATTACCAATATTTTAACACAGGAGCTATTTTAATGAACACCAAAAGGAAAGAGGGTGCCTTGTAAGGAGCCTCTTATCATAAATGTTCCAAGTGAGAAGTTTAAGTTAACTCCTTTAACATGGAAATACATGATAAGAATACCTTGTAAGGACACCCTCTTTTTGAAGGAGAGAACTTCTATTTTTATCGTTTAGGGTTCTTCTCTTTGATAAACACCTCATTTAAAAATGAATTGTTTTACTTTTATGAGAAAAATCGATCATTGTTCAAACGAACCATCCCCTTAAATGTCTTTATAAGTTTATCAACGTATAAAGATTGGATGACAGTCTGCGACAAACACCTCATTTCAAAGTGGAAATGATTTATAAGGCTGCTTTTGATAGAAAGCAACTTGGTGTTACTGATCTTATGTTTATATCTTGCTTATGCAAGGCAAACATCCCCTTTAAAAACGAATGGAAGTTTCTTTTAAAAGATCTCTATAGAATCTTTTGCAAACACCTCATTTAATATTGAAGTTTATACTGCAATATTTCATTGGTGCTCCCCTTCAATAAATAGAATGTCCTGATTAAGAATTTATATACAAAAGAATTAAAAGTTTTTCTGCACAATCATTTTTAATTAACGGAGAATGTTGTTAAACTATAGATAATACATATTGGAGGTACAAAATATGGCGTTGTTAGAAATAAAGAATGTTACTGGGGGATATACAAAGAATCCTGTTCTAAAAGATATTTCTTTTTCCATCAATAAGAATGAGATGGTCGGTTTAATTGGGTTAAATGGTGCAGGGAAAAGTACTACTATTCGTCATATTATTGGCTTAATGGAACCCCATAAAGGAGAAATATTCATTAATGGAAAGACGTTTGAAGGGGACAAAGAGGCCTATCGAAAAGAGTTTACCTTTGTGCCAGAAACACCTATATTATATGATGAATTAACATTGGAAGAGCATTTGAAAATAACGGCGATGGCATATGGATTATCTCAATCTGACTATCAAAAGCGAATGGAAGCATTATTAAAAGAGTTTCGAATGGAAAAAAGATTAAAATGGTTTCCTGCTCATTTTTCTAAAGGAATGAAGCAAAAGGTGATGATTATGTGCGCTTTTCTAGTGGAACCATCTCTTTATATTGTGGATGAACCATTCGTTGGATTGGATCCACTTGGTATTCAGTCTTTGCTCGATCAACTTAAGAGAATGAAGGAAAAGGGTGCAGGGATTTTAATGTCTACTCATATTCTTGCTACTGCAGAAAGATATTGTGACCGGATTATCATTATTCACGAAGGAAAAATTAAATGTCAGGGAACGATGGAGGAATTAAGGGCGGCCTTTAATATGCCAGGTGCTACACTGGATGATCTATATATTCTTCTAACAAAGGAAGAAGAACATGTTTGAATTTAATGAAAAGCAATTATGGAAAGATAGAGCTGGACAAACAGCAAAAGAATATGGTCAATATTTAAAGTATATTTTCAATGGACATCTTGTGATAGTGTTAGTGTTTTTGTTAGGAACTGCAGCCTTTTACTATCAAGCCTGGCTGAAAACGATTCCCGATGATTTTCCTGTGGCGCTTATTATGAGCATTATCCTTACTTTTTTTCTGACAAATAGTCCTACCTATACCTTTTTAAAGGATGCCGATCGGATCTTTTTGATTGCTGTTGAGATGAAAATGAAGAAATATTTTCTGAAGTCAATGGTGGTTAGCTTTGTTATCCAAGGATATTTACTGTTGATCCTTTTGGCAGCACTAATGCCGTTGTATGCACAAGTACATGGGGGGGACTTTAGCCGTTTTTGGTATTTACTAATTGTGCTATTGATCACGAAAGGGGCTAATTTGCTTATTCGCTGGCATATTCAATATTATGTAAATGTTCACTATCATTACACAGATACTGTTGTGCGTTTCTTTGTGAATTTAGCTATACTTTATTTATTATTTGCAGATTCTTCTCCCTACTTTATTCTTGTTTTACTCCTTATCATGGCATTTTTGCTTGTTTATTTCCAGAAGGCGACAAGCAAGAAAGGGGTAAAATGGGAATATTTAATCGAACAGGATGAAAAAAGATTAGCCTCTTTTTATCGTTTTGCGAATATGTTTACAGAGGTACCTAAACTAAGAAATCATATTAAAAGAAGACGTTTACTTGATTTGTTGTTTAGTCGAATTCCTTATGTGAAAGATAAAGTGTTTGCCCATTTATATTGGAGAACCTATATACGTGCAGGTGACTATTTTGGACTAACACTAAGGTTAACTGTGATAAGTGGAATTTTCATCTTTTTCTTATCTTTTGGACCAGGTCAAGTTTTCATTAGTGTATTATTTGTTTTCTTAACTGGTTTGCAGTTATTGCCGCTTTGGAATGCTTATGATAACAAGCTATGGATTACTATTTATCCAGTCGAATCCTCTTATAGAGAAAAAGCTTTTAAGCAAATAATGGCTACTATTTTAGGATGGCAAGGATTTGTTTTAACGCTTATTATTGCACTTAAAGGGGACTTTTTATATGCAGTGATTTCTTTAATAGTTAATGGAGCCTTTATTGCTTTTTTTGTTTTAATGTATATAAATAAAAAAGTGAAACATTCCTAAAAGATAAGGAGCTTTAAACCTTCATTTGCCAAGGATTAAAGCTCCTTTTTGATTAGTAGATAGAAAAAAGAGAACTATTTGTTTATAGTCAACGTAAGAATAAGCAAAAGGAGGAATGCAGATGAATGAATATGAACAGAGAGCATTCATAGAAGTGGAGGAGTGGAAACGTAAACTTCAAAAACGTTCTTCTATTTTAAATAGAGTATCCAAGAAGGCACAGAATAAAATAAATGCCTATATCCCCGATAAAATTCAGCAAACAATTACCGAAGCGATCAAACAGATGATCCAAGCGACGCTTGCTGGTAGCAATATATTAAAGAAAAAGAATCTGCCACGATTTCACACTTTACAAGGAAAAGATGAGGAGTTAACGAAAAAGATTGGCCAATATAAAAAGATCGCTGTTGTAGAAGGCGCTGGAACTGGTGCCGGTGGGATTCTGCTTGGATTGGCTGATTTTCCACTATTACTTTCTATTAAAATGAACTTTTTGATGGAAACAGCAACTATCTATGGATATGATACGGACAAATTAGAAGAAAGAATCTATTTGCTTTATATCTTTCAGTTAGCTTTTTCAAGTGAAGGCAAACGAAGAGAAGTTTTAGAGGTAATCGAGAATTGGGAACAAGAAAAGCAAAAAGTTGCGGGTCTTAACTGGCAGGAGCTACAACAGGAATATCGGGATTTTATTGATTTTGTGAAAATGCTTCAGCTTGTCCCAGGGATTGGTGCCGCAGTTGGTGCCTACGCAAACTATAATTTATTAGATCAATTAGGTGAGGCTGCTAAAAATGTATATCGCTGGCGTTATTTTCAAGAACAGAAACAATTAAAATAAAGGAATGGATTCGTTAAGTTGAATCCATTCCTTTTGATTCTGGAATTTACGATATTTTAATTGTATTCGTTTCTTCTTCAGAAAAGGTAAGATTGTAATTAATTGCAACAGACCCAAGTGTTTTTGCTGCAATAAGCATTGCTTTTTCGTTAATATCGAATCTTGGATGATGGTGTGGATAAGTAAGGCCGTTTGCATCAGGCATTGCACCTGTAAAGAAAAAAGCTCCTTTTCTATGCTGAAGGTAATAGGAAAAATCCTCACCTGTTAATTCTGGTTCTCCTTCTTGCACAAACACTCCTAGAATGTTTTCGGCACAACGAGCTAAAAAAGAAGTTTCTTCTGAGTGATTGACAACAGCTGGATATCCATCATCATATTCATATTCATACGTGCTATTCGCTGTATAGCAGGTTCCTTTTATCACTCTTTCCAGCTCTTCTTTAATAAGTGCTTGCGTTTCTAAATTAAATGTTCGAACTGTTCCTCCTATTGTAGCAGTATCAGCAATTACATTAAAAGCATTTCCAGATTCAAAGTAGCCTACTGTTAAAACAGCATTGTGGATTGGGTTAACTTTTCTGCTGACAATTTGTTGCAGATTAATGACGAGTTGGGAAGCTGTAACAAGAGAATCTTTTGTCTTATGGGGCTGTGCTCCATGTCCACCTTGTCCTTGAATCTTGACTTTAAATTCATCGGCAGCAGCCATCATTGGACCAGCTTTATAGGAAACAGTACCTGTAGGAAGCGTCGCCCATAAATGAGTACCGAATATAGCATCCACATTTTCGAGACAGCCAGCTTCAATCATCGCTTTTGCTCCACCGGGGTTTGATTCCTCTGCGTGTTGGTGAATGAAAACGAAATTTCCTGACAATTTTTCTTTAAATTCATGTATTACTTTTGCAAGGATTAATAATGTCGCCGTGTGTCCATCATGACCACAGGCGTGCATAACACCTGGAACCTTTGATTTATAAGCAACTTCTTTCTCATCCTGTATCGGAAGGGCATCAAAATCAGCGCGTAAAGCAACTGTCTTGCCTGGTTTTCCTCCAGTTATTTTTGCTACTACTCCATTTCCGCCGATGTTGCCAGTAACCTGAATTCCTAATTTTTCATAGAAAGAGATGATATACTGAGCTGTTTTATACTCTTTAAATGATAATTCTGGATGCTGATGAAGGTATCTTCGTATTTCGACCATTTCGTCATAATAGTTCTCTAATTGTTCCCATATTTCTTCTAGCATCTCTTTCACCTCGTTTTACTATTTTGAATATTTTTATTATAGCATGGAAAAAGTAGGAGGATAGGAGAAAGGTAGATGGAAAAGGATTAGTTCTTAATTTTCCCCTATCCTAATGAAGGGAATGTTGTTAAAATAAGGTTTAAATGGAATATCGTATGGAGGGCAAAACATGGATATTAGAAAATCAAAAATGGCTTGGGGTCTGTTAATCCTTTCGTTCTTATTTTTTATCCTTCTTATTATTGGCGTATCTGGTCAGGAGAAATTGGCCACTGATACAGCGATAACTGATTTTATACATATCCTTTTTTCAACTAGCTTAAATCCTTTTTGGGAAGGGGTATCTTATTTAGGAGATAAGATTGGGATTGGAATCATTGCCTTGCTTTTCATCCTTTTTCTTTGGTGGAAAAAGAAAGATTATGCTGGGATTGTCACATTTGTTCTATGTGTGGGAATAGGTAATGAATTAAATAAATGGGTAAAGGATCTAGTAGTAAGACCTAGACCGATAACAGCGGATGCTATAGAGGCAGACAGTTTTAGTTTTCCTAGTGGGCATGCAATGGTAGGATTGCTTCTCTACTTGTTTATTGCCCATCTTATCGCAAAGGAAATAAAAGCAAATGCAGGGAAACTAATATTAGCAGGTGCTGCCTTTGTATTAATTCTACTAATTGGGATAAGCAGAATTGCTTTAGGGGCACACTATCCAACAGATGTTATTGGTGGCTACTTATTAGGAGGAATTTGGTTATTTATATGGGTAGGTTTGTACGAAACTTTTAAAGATAGACTGAATAGACGTAAGAATGAGGCTGGGACATAAGCTGTGCAACTAATAATAAACACGAATTTTTATGTGGTTAATTTACATAAAATTTCGTGTTTATTAATTTGGAAAAACTATACTTTTTCAGTGCCCTCGCAGCGTGGAGGATCAGCTTACTCCCCGGCGCATCGTGCGTCTGTAGCGCAATGGAACGACTTAGTTTTTACGCTTAACTATATTTAAAAACTAAATTAGAAATTGTTCCTCTTTAAAGATTAGTTATTTAGTTTTGTCCCAGCCTTTTTTTAAAAATATGAAGCTTAATACCTTGATTATTTATTAGTGTGGTCCGGCTGTCTATTTAGATAAGAAACATTGCGAAAATGGTGGTAACCGCTAATCCGATACAAACTGGAAGAAGATTTCGTCTAGCTAATTCAAATGGATCGACATTACATATTGCAGCAGCAGGAATTAACGCCCAAGGCACTAGAGTTCCGCCACCAACCCATATTGCAGCAATTTGCCCTAAAGCAGTTAAGGTGCTTATGCCACTGCCAATTGCATGGGCAAACAAACCAGCAATGGATCCTGCTAAAGAAATTCCGGAGAAGCCAGAACCGTCTAAGCCTGTAATAACACCAACAGCAGTTAATGTGACTGCTCCAATTTCTTTCGTTAATGGAACAGTGGAAGCTATAGCAACTCCGAGATCATTTACAATTCCGTGTGACTCTTTTGGAAGAAAGTCCCCGATAATCGTATTAAAGCCTGAGTCACCTAAATAAAAGAATGCGGCAATGGGAATAACTGGACCAAAAACTTTAAAGCCAAATTGAAAACCTTCGATTAAATAACTGGTTGTTTTTTCTAACCCCTTGTTTTTATAGCTTACTAGTGTAATTAAAAGAAGAATAATAATGGATGTTCCTCCAACTAGTGCAGTAGCATCTCCACCTTGTAAATCTAGAAGAAACATGGCAACTACGTCAAGAATAAAAAGAATCGGAATAAGAATGGCAAATAATTTCTTTTGGGTTCTGCTAAGCAGTAATTGATTAACTGAAGGAAGTAGTTCTGATGTACTGGAAGATTTGATGCCGGTCGAATAAGTTAATGTTCCTCTTTTCATATCACGTTTAATAAAATAGAAAGCAGAAATAGTGGTCACAAGTCCCATAACAATAACTAGGGGAATACTTGCATGCATGACATCTTGCACAGGGATACCAGCAGCATCTGCAGTTAGCTTTGGAGCTGCTTGAATAATATAGTCTCCTGATAGAGCGATTCCATGACCAAACAAGTTCATAGCCATGGCAACAGCAATTCCTGGCAAACCAACACGCAGCGCGACTGGTAATAAAACAGCACCAATTAATGCTACTGCAGGAGAAGGCCAGAAAAAGAAAGAAATCAACATCATTACGATACCAATCGTCCAATATGCAAGACTTGGTGAACGAATTAATTTCGAAAAGGGAGAAATCATCACATCATTAATCCCTGTTTTTGTCAAAATTTTGCTCATTGCAACGATGATGGAAATGACCACAATAGTAGGTAACAATTCTGTGATCGCAAAGATAAAACTATTAAAAATACTGCTAATCGACGTGCTTAATGACCCAGTTGCTGTAATGGCTAAAAGAAAGATTCCGACAATACAAATAAATGTTGTATCTCTTCTCATAACCATAAATCCGATAATAAAAACAATAAATAATACATATATCCAATGAAGTGCTGTTAATTCAATACCCATTTAATGCAGCTCCTTTCCCGATTTAAGGTCGATAATGCAATAGGCATTTATCACAATTCGGTTAATACAGACTATGTGGCTGCATGTAAAAGGTGATAAGTCCTTTTAAGAAAAATGGGTATCCCTCTTAACGGAAGTAATATCTATTGCTCGAGATAACAAATAAAGAGAAAGGAGGAGGACAATGAGTAGAAGATTTCTATTATTATCGATCAGGGGAGATTCTGCTTCGTTTTATGGAACCTCCTTATATCTGAAGTAAGGAGAAATTATTACATGAAAAAATGGAGACTACTTCTAAGGACGGAGAAAAAAACTTCGATAGAAGGAACAAAAATAGTCGAAATGATAGTACAATAAGTTTATATTCTTGTTGTCCTTTTTGGAATTTTATCCATATAGAAAGAAGAAATATCACCCAAAGTATAAATGTTTAAAGAAAGAAGGGAAGTCTTTGAAAAAATCTATCCCCAAAACATTGTTTTCCATTACTTTACTGGTTCTAGGCGTTATCCTATTACTCATTAGTATAGGTGTCATTTCCTTGGAAATAAAAAAAATATTTGTCATAATATATCCGTTTTTGTTGTTTATATATGGAAGTCTATCTCTTTATCATATTTCATTAAAGAGGAAAAATAATTTGTTTTTCACTTTATTTATTCTTGTGTTTTCAATTTTATTAATATTGGATCGATTCCAAGTATTGGAATTTGGTTTCGTGGATTTTTGGAGATTATGGCCATTAGTAATTATTCTTTTGGCATTAAGGCTTATTAGCCCAAAGAAATTTTCTTTTGAATATGATAATGGAGGAAACCGCTACACAAAGAAATCATTTCGAATTGGCGACGTGAAATATAACACAGACAACTGGTCTGTTGAACCAATGCATATATCTCATGGGATAGGAGATGTCTATATCGATTTTAGCAAAGCCTTTATTCCAGAAGGAGAAACTGAATTGTTTATACATGCTAGAATTGGTGACATAAAAATTATTGTTCCAGATGATTTAGCGATGAATGTTACTGCAGAAGCGAAAATTGGAGAAGTACGCATACTTCAATCAATTAGAGATGGGCTTGGAAATAGCTTAGAGTATGTAACACCCGATTATGAAGAGGCAATAAAAAAAATTAAATTGAATATTTTAATAAATATAGGCGATATAGCTGTGCAAAAGGTATAGGAGGAAACATGAAGCAGACAAGTAGCCGTTATGGATATTACCGAAATGTAGCTTTAACAAGTATGATTAGTGCTTTATTGTTATTTATAAGTATACAAATTTATTTATATTTGTTTTCTGCTTTTGTTATGACAGCTATAGAAAGTTTCATTTTAGCAGTTATTTGGTTTTTCCTAACTTCTATAATTGGTTTTTACTTCGCCTTTAAATGGAATAGCACGATTAAGAAGCAATTAGATGAGGTATTTTGGTTTACATCGTCTTTACGGAGAGGGAAAATACCAGGGAAAATGCAGCTATCCACGAATGAGTATGTATACGGTGTGAAAGAAGAACTTAATCAACTTGCAGACTATCAACAAGAACAAGTCCATTCATTGCAAAGATTAGCAAATGAAAAAATAACACTTGGCCAAACTGCTCATAATGCTGCAGTTATAGAAGAAAGGCAAAGACTTGCAAGAGATTTGCATGATGTTGTCAGTCAACAATTATTTGCATTAAACATGATGTCTTCTGCTGCATATAAAGTTTTTGACAGCAATCCAGTTTTGGCAAAAGAACAGTTAAAAGAAATTGTGTCGATTGCAGGAAAAGCACAAGGAGAAATGCGAGCATTATTGCTACATTTAAGGCCCGTTGAATTAAGTAATGATACATTGTGTGATGGAATTATTAAGCTAATTCAAGAATTGAAGGGAAAAACAACGCTCCATTTTTCTGCGAGCATTGATGAAATAGAAGGTTTAACTACGGCTGGACAAGAACATTTATTTCGAATCGTACAGGAAGCCTTATCCAATGTGCTTCGTCATTCCCATGCAGATAAAGTAAGAATCATTTTGGAAGAGCGCGGAAATTATGCTCATTTACATATTGGAGATAATGGAAAAGGATTTGATCCAACTATAGAAAGGATAGCTTCCTATGGATTAAAAACGATGAGAGAGCGTTGTGAAGAAATTGGTGGCATAATGGAAGTTCGCTCGAAAATTGGAGAAGGTACATATATTGATATTAGAGTTTCGACTAAGGGGTGGGAAAATGATTAAAGTAGTAGTTGTTGACGATCATGAGATGGTCCGGAAAGGGATTATATCTTATTTAATGACAGAGTCGAATATTCAAATTGTAGGAGAAGCCAATAGTGGTCAAACGGCTGTTCAGCTTGTTATAAAAGAAAAGCCAGATATTGTCCTGATGGATTTACTGATGGAAAACGGAAATGGAATCGAAGCAACTAAAGCCATTCTAACAGAA
The DNA here is from genome assembly GCF_001076885.1 of Bacillus sp. 522_BSPC. GTDB lineage: Bacteria > Bacillota > Bacilli > Bacillales > Cytobacillaceae > Niallia > Niallia hominis. Next base: position 33,539 of record NZ_JVDT01000074.1, on the reverse strand, counting down.
TATCCTAGCTGTAAAATCATTATTATAACAAGCTTCTATGATGAAGCTCAAGTAATTCCAGCGATAGAGGCAGGTGCCTTTAGCTATTTACTAAAAACAGCGAGTGCCTTTGAAATTGTTCAGGCTATTAATAAAGCCAATAGTGGAGAAGCAATAATTGAGCCTAAAGTTGCTAATGTTATGGTCAAAAAATTACGAGCAACAGAAAGAAAACCCCATGATGATCTAACAGAAAGAGAATCGGAAGTACTAATGTGTATTGGAGAAGGCATGACAAATCAAGCGATTAGTGAGGAATTATATATCGGGATAAAAACGGTAAAGACCCATGTTAGCAATATATTATCCAAGCTAGGAGTAGCCGACCGAACACAAGCAGCTGTTTATGCAAATCGAAATGGCATAATTAAGACAAGGTAGTTAGTTGTTCAGCAGGCTACAGGGATTATGTATGATTAATCTTCCTCTGGAATCGTTAATTGCATGAAATATGGTTTTCCATTAAAGATAGAATGCTGCGAATTATTCCAGCCTTTTTCACTATTATTTCCGATTGGCGCATTTGCATTTTCTGGATGCTGCATCCACTTAATATAGCTTGCTTTATTTTCCCATAGACAAAGGATAATAAAAGTATCTCCTTTTTTAGGACGGAGGAATCGAATGGCTTTCATTTCTCTATGTGGATTAGATGAAAAATATTTCATTATATTATGCTCATAAACAGGTTTATTATCTTCACTTACAGGTACATAATTCATTGTTATAAATCCGTTATTTTCTAATATTCCATAGGTAAATAAAATGTCATAGCTTCTTGGTTCCTTGAAAAAAGAAGGATTCTGACTTTCATGAAGCAGTATTGCCCTGTCACTATTTATATCTTGCATTAACAATAAAGTTTCTTTAGAAAATTCATTCTCGTATTTTTTCCATAAATAATCATATGTTCCGCTAGTAAGATAGATGTTCACTGATCTTCCTCCTATGTCACAAGATACTATTAGCATACAATAAAAATGGAAAAGTTACTATGGAAATAGAGAAGGGAGGCACATGAATAAACCTTTAACGGATTTTTAAATAATCGCAAATAGGAAGAAGCAGATGTTTTTCTAAGATGCTTTTAATTGTTGGGGTGCTGCATGGCTAATCGGATAAAAATGTCTAAATTGTGACAATCCGATGAGTTATCTATGCAAAGGTAGTGAAAAAGATATATTATTAAAATGTATGCATGATTGAGTGGGAGTAATTTTACATAAAATAAGGTGGAGTGTCTGGTGAGTGAGGACATTCCTTTTTATTGGGGATGATAAGTTTTTGAGAAAAGTAATTGGGAAAGTGCAAAAAAATTTCCCGCTTTCAAAACTTTTTACTTGCATAATATTTATAAATATTATAATTTAATAATGATTATAAATAAGTTGAGTATAACCACTAATATAGATACAATGGAAATCATACCTTTGAAAGGTGGACATTAAGAGGATGAGCAAACAAGTGAAAGATACATTTATTAAAGCGGCAAAAGGACAGCCGACTGATTATGTTCCGGTATGGTATATGCGACAGGCTGGTCGTTCCCAACCTGAATATCGAGCAATTAAAGAAAAATATTCTTTATTCGAAATAACACATCAGCCAGAATTATGTGCATATGTTACGAAATTACCAGTCGATCAGTATGATGTCGATGCAGCCGTGCTTTATAAAGATATTATGACACCACTTCCAGCAATCGGTGTTGATGTTGAAATAAAATCAGGAATTGGACCAGTGATAGAGAATCCCATTCAATCAATGGATGATGTTGCAAAACTTGGTATGTTACATCCTGAACAAGATATTAAGTATGTCCTTGATACGATTAAGCTCCTTACAACCGAGCAATTAGATGTTCCTTTAATTGGTTTTTCTGGTGCACCATTTACCCTTGCCAGTTATATGATTGAAGGGGGTCCATCGAAAAATTATCATAAAACAAAAGCATTTATGTATGCAAAACCGGAAGCCTGGACTACTCTTATGGATAAACTTGGCGATATGGTTATTACCTATGTAAAGGCACAGATTCAAGCTGGAGCTAGTGCTATTCAAATTTTTGATTCATGGGTTGGCGCATTGAACGTGGTAGACTATCGTATTTTTATTAAGCCTGTAATGGAAAGAATTTTTTCAGCGTTAAAGGATGAAAATGTACCACTAATTATGCATGGAGTTGGTGCAAGCCATTTAGCTTTAGAATGGAACGACCTTCCCCTCGATGTAGTTGGCCTAGATTGGAGATTACCTATATCTGAGGCAAGAAAAATGGGGATAAAAAAAGCAGTTCAAGGGAATTTGGATCCGGCAGTTCTGCTTGCACCATGGAGTGTCATTGAAGAGAGAACGAAAGCAATTATTCAGCAAGGTATTAAAACCCCTGGCTTTATCTTTAATTTAGGGCATGGCGTATTCCCGGATGTAGATCCAGCGGTGTTGAAAAGATTGACTGGATTTATTCATGACTATTCTGGTGATTTATTAAGCAAGCGTGAAGGTAAATAAAAATTATTTAAAAGGATATATAAAGAAATAAGATACAAAATAATAGGAAAGAAGAGAGGTAATGAAATGAGTCGTAAAAAAATGGGTCTTCTAGTGATGGCATATGGAACTCCATATAAAGAAGAGGATATTGAAAGATATTATACGGATATTAGACATGGCAGAAAGCCGACAGATGAAATGCTTCAAGACTTAACGAGTCGCTATGAAGCAATTGGCGGGATTTCTCCATTAGCAAAAATTACGATGGAACAAGCAAAAGGCTTGGAGGCCCGTCTTAATGAAATTCAAGAGGATATTGAATTTAAAATGTATTTGGGCTTAAAGCATATTGAACCATTTGTAGAAGATGCCGTAAAGATGATGCATGATGATGGGATAAAAGAAGCAGTAAGTATTGTATTAGCTCCACATTATTCTACATTTAGTATTAAATCATATAATAATCGTGCAAAAGCAGAAGCGGATAAGCTAGGCGATTTAACTATTCATAGTATTGAAAGTTGGTATAAAGAGCCTAAGTTTATCAACTATTGGGTAAATCAACTAAAAGAGACATATAGCAAAATGTCTCAAGAAGAAAGAGATAATGCAGCTTTAATCGTATCAGCACATAGTTTGCCAGAAAAAATTCTTCAATATGGAGACCCTTATCCAGAGCAATTAAAGGAAACAGCAAATTTAATTGCAAAAGGGGCAGGAATTTCTACTTATTATCTAGGTTGGCAAAGTGCTGGCAATACACCAGATCCTTGGCTAGGACCAGATGTTCAGGATTTAACAAGAGATCTATACGATAAATATGGATATAAAGCATTTGTTTATGTTCCAGTAGGATTTGTTGCAGAACATTTAGAGGTTTTATATGACAATGACTACGAATGCTTGGTAGTTACAAAAGAAGTTGGTGCAAGTTATTATCGACCAAAAATGCCGAACGCACAGCCAGAATTTATTGATGTATTAGCAACAGTCGTATTAAAAGAAATTGCCGTACCTACTAAAGGATAAGCTAAAAAATAATTTTTCTTGACATTATTATATTGTAAACGGAACCAAGTGATTATTACGAAAATCGCTTGGTTTCTTTTGTTGCAAGCAGCTTAACACTGTGATATATTCTTCTTTGTACTAACTGACCGAAACGTTATTTTAGTCAGTCTCGTAATAGAAGCGGTCTTTCATAAGGGAGTTTTTCCTTTATATTTTTAAGATTAGAGTACATTGGAGACATGTTTTTGAGTGAACCAGTTAATGGAGAATATTTACTCGCTTAATAATAGGAAGGAAAAGACTGGTGCTTTGTTTTCTGCTTACATATGGAAAATTGCGCTATAAGAAAGAGGTGGGATATATGACTGTTGATCGTAGGAATCTTATTTTAGAAGCAGCGGCAAAATCATTTTCCATGTTCGGCTATAAAGCAACAACTATGGATCATGTCGCTAAAATCGCAAACGTAGGAAAAGGAACCATTTATACTTTTTTTAAGAATAAGGAAGAGCTTTTTTACGAAATCATAAATGATTTGATAGCAGAAATGAAGGAAAGAGCAGATGAGTCATTTGATCCATCCTCTACGTTTATGGAAAATGTCCATCGTGCATTGATGAATATGCTTGAGTACCGCAAAGAACATCAGTTGACGGTTAAACTTTTTCAAGAGCAACGAGAAATCGGCACTTTAGAAGTAAAGGAAGTTATTAGTCATTTAGAAAATGCCATATTAAATTATATGAAGATACGTGTGCAAGAGGCAGTAGATAAAGGGGAAATTCAAATAAAGGATACAGAATTAACCTCGTTTATTATCTTTAAAGTATATTTAGCATTAATATTTGAGTGGGAGAAAAACCACCCGCCTCTAAGCTCAGAGGAAATAGCTTCTAGTTTAGAAATGCATTTATTTTATGGATTATCAGGTGATTCTCTAGTTTCTAAGTAAAGGGGATTTGTAATTAATAATTGAAAGTAATGGAAAAGAATAATAGAGTTATGGAAAAATGGAGGGGAATTACATGAAACAAAGTTTATTAAAGGCAGAGCTGTCCTCTATTTTTAAAAATAAAATGATGCTCATTTCTGTTATTGCTATTGTATTTATTCCAATATTATATGCAGGCATCTACTTATGGGCCTTTTGGGATCCTTATGGAAACTTAGACAAATTACCCGTTGCAGTCGTTAATGAAGATACCGGGACAGAAATGAACGGGAAATCATTAGAGATTGGTAACGATTTAGTTGAAAACTTAAAGGACAGCGAAGATTTCCACTTTATTTTTGTTGATAAAAAAACAGCATATGAAAATTTAGAAAAGCAAAAGTATTATATGTTGATAGAGATACCAAAAGATTTTTCGGAAAATGCGACGACCTTACTTGAAGATAATCCACAGAAATTAGATTTGAAATATATCTCTAATCCTGGCTATAACTTTATTTCTTCTCAAATAGGGAACTCTGCAATTGAAAAAATTAAGCAAGGTGTAAGTAAAGAAGTAACGGAAACTTATGCGGAATCTATTTTTGAAAACATTACAGAAATGTCAGATGGCTTAAAAACAGCAAGCTCTGGTGCAAAAGATTTAGAAGAAGGAACAGATAAAATTAAATCTGGGACAGAAGAGGTTTATTCTAACTTAAAAACACTTGCTGAAAAGTCAATTCAATTTTCTGATGGTGTAAATAGTGCGAATGATGGAGTGAAAGAGCTAGCAGATGGTGCGGGGGATTTGAATAAAGGGTTATCGGAGTTACAATCCGCACAAGGGGAATTAAGTACTGCCGCTGAGCAATTACAAGCAGGGGATCAATCCATTCTGGATGGCGTGTCTCAAACAAAAGATGGAATCAATACAGTTAAAGCGAGTATACCTTCGCTAATCGAAGGGACAAATCAGCTTCAAACTGGTTCAGATAATTTATCGCAAAGTTTAACAGAATGGAGTGATAAATCAGAACAATTAGCTGCTGGAGCAAATCAATTAAATGAAGGTGCTAAAACCTTACAGGAAACAATAAATTCGATTATGCCGATGCTACAAGGATTACCAGAAGAAAATCAACAGCAGTTAATGGCAGCCATTCAAGGGTTGGTGGACGGAAGCTCTTCTATTGCTACAAATACAGTGGCTTTGAGCCAAGCAGCAGACCAGCTGGCAGAAGGTGGAGTGAGCCTTTCAAGCGGTCTAACTGAATTAAATGAAGGTCAAAAACAGCTTCAAACAGGTGTTAATCAGTTAAGTGATGGTAGCTCGAAGTTAGAAAGTGGGGTAAAGCAACAGGTAGCTGGTCAAGAACAATTTGTGTCTGGAATGAATCAGTATGCCTCTGAATTCTCAAAAGCTGTCGATGGGTCTTTTAATTTAGCTGAAGGTGCGAATACATTGCTAACAGGAATGAATACACTTGCAACTGGTTCCACTGCTTTATCAGATGGAACCAACTTGCTGAAAAACGGTTCAAAGGAACTGGTTAATGGAACTTCTACCTTATTGGATGGTAGTAAAGAGCTATCTTCTAAATTATCCGATGGAGCGGAGGAAGCAAGTTCCATACATTCGGATGAAAAAACCTATGATATGATTGCAGAACCGATTTTAGTGGACCAAGAAAAGGTATCGGATGTTCCGAATTACGGAACGGGCTTAGCTCCATATTTTATCTCACTTGGATTGTTTGTTGGTGCTTTAATGTTATCTATCGTTTTCTCTTTTGCCGAACCAGAGAGACAGCCAAAAAGTGGTATGCGTTGGTTTTTAAGCAAAACGATCATTCTAGTTGGAGTGGGTGTCTTGCAGGCACTAGTTGCGTCCTTTGTATTGCTCGTTATTTTGGGTATGGAAGTTCAAAGCGTACCGTTGTTTATCCTATTTACTGTTCTAACTAGTTTAGTATTTTTCTCGATTATCCAATTTTTTGTTACGTTATTTGGAAATCCTGGACGGTTTATTATCGTAATAATCATGATTTTCCAATTAACTACAAGTGCGGGAACATTTCCGTTAGAGTTAATACCAAATGTATTACAACATATCCACAATCTATTGCCAATGTCTTATTCAGTAGCTGGCTTAAAAGCGGTAATCTCAACTGGTGATTTTGAGTATATGTGGCATAATGCAGAGATTTTGGGGATTTATCCAATATTGTTCTTTGCAGGTACAGCTATTTACTTTATCTTTAAATATAGACGTCATTATATAAACAATGACATGGAAGTTACTGCGGAATAATAAGAAAGCTGCTGCTTTGTATCTTCATAGAAACTCTATTGGATATTTATGATAGAAATTCTTGAAGCTGCCAAATAGCAGCTTTTTGATTGTGCAGCCAAATCTGTGTTATAAAAAACTTTGCCAATTCTATGAAAAAAGTACAAATGAAGTGATTATTTCAGGTTTTTTCGTTATAGTATAAAAGGGTAATTAAATTCGGGAAAATAGGATATAATTCTACAAAATTTTAAGGGGTGTCTTTTTATGTTATTTATAGATAATAAAGGGATTACAGATCCGCGTATTAATCTTGCAATAGAAGAATATGCTTTGAAAAATCTAGACATAAATGAAACTTTTCTTTTATTTTATATAAATGAACCTTCCATCATTATTGGGAAAAACCAAAATACGATAGAAGAAATTAATACCGATTATGTAGAATCAAAAGGCATACATGTTGTCAGAAGATTGTCTGGTGGCGGTGCTGTTTATCATGATTTAGGCAATTTAAATTATAGCTTTATTACAAAGGATGACGGGGATAGCTTTCATAATTTTAGAAAATTCACAGAGCCTGTTGTCCAAGCGCTTAAAAGCATGGGAGTAAATGCTGAATTAAGTGGTCGCAATGATCTTCTTGCAGAAGGTAGAAAAATTTCTGGTAATGCCCAATTCTCTACAAGAGGAAGAATGTTTACCCATGGTACCTTGTTATTTGATTCTGAAATGGATCATGTTGTGTCAGCATTAAAAGTGAAAAAAGACAAAATTGAGTCAAAAGGGATTAAATCTGTAAGAAGTAGAGTAGCGAACATTACTGAATTTCTACCAGAAAAAATATCGGTGGAAGAGTTTCGTCGTCTTTTATTAGTTTATCTTTTTGACGGGGAAGAGAATATCCAAGAGTATGTATTAACAGAAGAAGATTGGGAGAAAATTCATCAATTATCAAAAGAAAGATACCAAAATTGGGATTGGAATTATGGAAAATCACCTAAATTCAATCTGCAGCATTCTCATCGTTTCCCAGTTGGGCAAATTGATGTAAGATTCGATGTGGTTAAAGGAATTGTGAAAAACTGTAAAATTTATGGTGACTTCTTTGGTGTTGGCGATGTAGAGGATATCGAGAAACGCCTTATTGGTATCCGCTATGACCGCGCAGAGTTAGAAAAGGCATTAGAAGACATTTCTATTAAGCATTATTTTGGGAATGTAACAAAAGAAGATTTTCTGCAATTGATTTATTAATAACTTCAGAGCATATTTTAGCATCTAAAATGATAGTGGTTATCCTATTGTTTAGGATGCTTTTTTACGTTCTTTCAGTGAATAATATTTCTTTAGTGGAATGGCGCGGACAATTTTTTATGTTTAACTGATAAAACAGTGTTAAACAGATGTCGATTCCAATGACTAATAAGATAAACAAAATAAATAGCAAAAAATACTCCTTTTAGTTCTAAAAATTCTTTTTTGGACTACTTATTAATAATAGGTTGTACTAGGCAGGAGGGAGATTATGACTAGAAAAATTGGTTTTTATGCAGTGGTTGCCTATGTGTTATACGGCTTGTTTTTTTATTGGTATTTATTTCAATACACTAGTCCAACTTTGCCATTTGAATTTCAGGGGTCTAGAGCTGATCCAAGTACTTTTCTAAATAGCAGAGAATTAGTATTAAGTGAGGAATATTCACGGGTAAGAAATTTCTTGTTTTTTATATCAACACCATTTGAATGGCTTCTATACTTATTCATTTTATTATTTGGTTTTTCGAAAGCATTTAAAAAATGGGGAGAGTCTTCTGCTAAATATAAGCCGCTACAAACAGCTATTTATTTATTTTGGCTGAATATAACAGCATTTGTTTTGACCTTTCCTCTTGGGTATATCAGTTATTCCTTATCAAAGACTTATCATATCTCTACACAAAGCTTTCCATCCTGGATGAAGGACGAAATGATTGATTTTTGGGTGAATTATGTTATTTTGTATCTCCTTGTCATCGTTTTATATTGGCTTATGAAAAAAAGTCAAAAGAGATGGTGGCTTTATGCATGGTTTTTATCTATTCCGTTTACATTATTTCTCACGTTTATCCAACCGGTTGTTATTGATCCGCTCTATAATGATTTCACCCCTTTAAAGGATAAGGCATTAGAGGCTGAAATATTGAAGTTAGCGAGTGCTTCGAATATACCAGCTAACCATGTTTTCGAAGTGAATATGTCTGATAAAACTAGTGCATTAAATGCATATGTTACTGGAATAGGAAGCAATGCAAGAATTGTCCTATGGGATACGAGTTTAAAGGAATTAGAGAATGACGAAATTTTATTTGTTATGGCACATGAAATGGCTCATTATGTAGAAAAACATATTTATATTGGGATAGGCATTTCTTTATTCTTTTCCTTGTTTGGTTTATATTTTGTTTATAAATTAATGCACTGGATTGTGAATAGATGGGGAGATGCACTTAAAATATCGAGAGTAGAGGATATCCATTCTTTTCCTCTAGTACTTTTATTAATTTCCATGTTGCTGTTTGCTGTAAATCCAGTAACTAATTTAATTTCAAGATATGAAGAAAAAAGGGCTGATGACTATGCAGTCCAATTTACAGAAGATCCAGAAGCAGGTATTGTTACTTTTCAAAAGTTAGCAAAAACGGGATTGAGTGAAGTAAACCCACCTTTATTAGTAAAAATATTCCGTTATAGTCATCCGACAATGCTAGAAAGAATCAGTAAGCTAGAAGAGGAAAGTATCCGTTTGCAAAATCAACAGCAAGAATGATCGTTTCCATGTGGGATACTACTAATCTTTAAAGACGAATAATCTCTAATTTAGCTCTTGAATAAAGCTACCTTTATTTCAAATAACGATAAACACGAAGTATTATGTAATCATTTTGCATAAATGCTCGTGTTTATTATTTTAAACATAGATGTAAAAACGACTTAGTTTTTATACTTGACTAAATTTAAAAACATAGATAACTATCATGAGCAAAAGATAAAGGATGTCTCAAAGGGCTTAATTCAGCTAGCTGGATTAGCTCTTTGGGGCATCCTTAAATTATTTAGAACTCTTTATTATCAAGTACCGAAGCGCTTACATAATAAGTTGAATTTAATACTTAGTTCGTTAAATTTTTCTTTATTTCGTTCATCAATGGCTTTATCAATCAAGGACATCAAACTTGCTTTTTCATTATTTAATTGAATTTCAGAAAGCAGCATTTCAATGTAGAGGTCTTTTACATAAGTTTCTGTGTTCTTTTTCTTGCCACTTAACTTTGTAAACTCAGTGTAGGACTTATCATTCATTGTCTTTCCCTCCTGATGCCTTTTTAATATTATATGGGAAAATTTGATAATTATCAATCTATTTTTTAATAATTTAGAAATTTGATTATAAAGTATGTCTATGTTCTGAAAATTTAGGAAGTATTTAGGTTAATTAGGTAAAAAGTGCTATTATTAGGTTAGTTTACTAAATAAAAGGAGTGATTTATTGATGGAAGAAAAATATGTAATAGTTGATAATTATGCTATTAATTATCATACGCGAGCAGTGCTCCCTTATAAGTTGGCTAATGGTGTTATCTATTCAAAGATATACGAACAAAATAACGTTTTTTTATGCAAACATAGCCCGCTAATGATTGTTAAAAATACCTGTAGTTATCTGGGGAGCTCCTATGAAGGAAGGAGAGAGGGAACTCGTCGGTTAATGACCTATTACCATAAGGTTCCAATCGTAATTGATCCATATAATTCTGTTTATTTTTTTCCTACTCATTCTCCTAGAAATCAAAACTGTGCATGGATTTCACTTCATCATATTCTTGACATTAAAAAAATAGAAGCGTCCAAAGTAAGAATCACCTTCCAAAACTCACAAAAGATTGAAATAGGGATTTCCATCTATTCTCTGAGAAATCAAATAATGAGGACGAATTCATATAAAACTTTGCAACATTATAATTATGAAGCTAGTATGAATCCCAAACTCACGTATAAAAGTGGAATGGATAAACAGATAGAGCTGGCAGAAAACCAAATGAAATATAAAAAGAAGTGGAGTAAATCGGATAGCAATTGAAAAGGAGCTTTTTTTATTTACTTTTGTTAACTAATAGTAAACCTTTTGTATAAATAATACTCTAATAGTTCTTGAACTTTATTCCGAAGACGTGGGTTAAAGTAATTATGATATTCCTCATAACCGTTGTAAATAAACAAAAACATGGTAAATGCTTCATCACGATTTACTTCTTGAATCTTCAAAGCATGCTTATACATATAATTCTTCGTTTTTTTTAACTCCGTTTGTACTGCATTCATTGTATTTTCTATAAGGTCTATATAAGGTTGTTTTAGCTTAAAATTACTTTTTTTGATGACCTGCAGATCCCGATTAAGTATAGTTAAAAGCATAGGAAGATAAATAGCTTTTTCCATAATGTCCCTTTCTATTTCAGGAATTCGTGTCATAATCATTGACCCCTTCTTATATGTTATAGAACATTTGTTCTTATTCGATAATACCTTGTTTGGCTGTAATTTTCAAGTTGATAATGATATTTTTCACAGTCTCTAAAAAGCATGTTACATGTAAATTTAGGAAGGTGGATATTAATGCTGTAATTCCTGAAAAAATTTTTTAGAAGAAAAGAGAGAGAGAAGGAGGGGAAATTATTTCAGTTGTCGAAATATATAGTTACTTTAAATAAGGGAAGGAAGATGAAATTGAAAGAAAGCAATAGAATAAATGCAGAAGCTTTGTATGAATTAAAATCTGTCGTTGATCCTCAGGTTAATGAAAAAGGACAGGAATGTTTATATGTACTCACTTCCATTTGTAAAGAGACCGATAAGTATTATTCCAATATTTTTTATAAGCGTCTAGATACATTAGATACAACTCAATGGACATTTGGGAAAGATCGAAACTATTCACCAAGATGGTCACCGAATGGAGAACAAGTTGTCTTTATTTCGAATCGATCTGGGAAAAATCAATTGTTTTTATTAAATAAGCAAGGTGGAGAAGCAAAGCAACTAACCTTTTTAGCCAATGGAGTAAGTAATCCAGTTTGGTCCCCGGATAGCAAGGAAATAGCTTTTCAATGTAATTTAAAAATGGGAGAAACAGTTGAAGACAAAGAAAATATAACGGAGAAGAAAGAGGAAAAGGTTACTTCACTAGAAGTAACTAATATGAAGTACAAATCGGACGGCAAGGGCTTTTGGGATGGAAGCTATGATCATATTGCTATCATAAATATAGAAAGTGGCGATCTAGAGCAGATTACATCAGGAGAAAATAATTATTATGTGCAAAGCTGGTCCCCTGATGGACAGTACATAGCAATTAGTGCAGATGAAAGCGATGAAAAGGATTTTAGCTTTATTGCAGATATTTATCTATATAATAGAAAAGAACGGAACTGGAAGAAGGTTACAGAAAGTAATGGCTCTTATGGAAAAGCAACTTGGACACCTGATAGCAAAAGACTAGGATTGATAGGAAGTGGCAGAGAATACGAGAATGCGACTCTGTCAAAAATATGGGTATATGATTTAGAATCTGATTATCTACAATGCTTAACACCGGAATGGGATGTAAATGTTGGCGATTATGCAATCGGAGATTTTCAACAGGGATCTGTAACACCTGGCATACTATGGGGAGAGGATAATGAAAGCTTTACTTTTTTAGGAACTGACCATGGAAATACCATTGTCTATTTTGGAAATATTTCAGGTGCAATCTATCCGTCTCTTATCGATAATCATCATGTGTATGGGTTATCAACTGGCGGAAGTTTAAAAAGAGCGATTGTAGCTATTAGTACACCTACACATCCAGGAGATTTATACACCCTAAATTTAGAGACAGGCGAGGTTCAGCAAATTACAGATGTAAATAAAGAGTTTGCGGAAACACATACATTTTCTGAAGCTGAGCCATTACAATTTCATTCTCGAGATGGCTGGGAGCTGCATGGGTGGTTAATGAAGCCACAAGACTTTAAAGCGGGCGAAAAATATCCAATGGTAGTAGAAATTCATGGGGGACCACATGCAATGTATGCTAATTCCTATTTCCATGAATTCCAAACACTAACTTCTAATGGGTTTGCGGTATTGTTTATTAATCCGAGAGGAAGTCATGGCTATGGGCAGCAATTTGTAGATGCTGTACGTGGAGATTATGGCGGGAAGGATTATGAAGACATTATGGATGCGGTGGATTATTGTCTAGAGACATTTGATTTTATCGATGCTTCTCGTTTAGGGGTTACAGGAGGGAGCTATGGTGGCTTCATGACAAACTGGATTATAGGTCATACGGATCGTTTCAAGGCAGCAGTCACACAGCGCTCTATTTCCAATTGGATAAGTTTTTATGGAGTTAGTGATATAGGATACTACTTTACTGATTGGCAAATAAAAGCAGACTTAAATGATATTGAAACACTGTGGAAGCATTCTCCATTAGCTTATGTAAATAATATGCAAACACCATTGCTTATATTGCATGGAGAAAAAGATTTTCGTTGTCCAATTGAACAGGCAGAGCAATTATTTATTGCCTTAAAGGTGCAAAAAAAAGAAACGAAATTTGTCCGTTTCCCAGAATCAAATCATGAACTTTCAAGAAGTGGAAAACCTACACTTAGAATAGAAAGACTAAACTATATTAACAATTGGTTTTTGAAATATGTATAACGATTAAATAAAAGGGTGCCATCTGGCGCCTTTTTTTATGCGCAAAATTATTATTTTTGCCTATATAATCTGAAGCAAAATGGGTCTTCCATTTTTAAGATTAACTTATAAAATACCGAAGTATAAGTAAGTGTATATAAATAGAAAAAGTATAATTCTATCCTGTAATGTAATTTTAAGCAAGAAAAAAATGTAGAAAAGAACTTTTTTTGTTATGATAGTAAAAAGAAAGCTATCCATTAAGAAATGAAAGAGTTCAATAGCAAACAGGATTTACAAGGAGAAGAAGGTCTATATTTTTGTACAAAGGTTACACTTGATAGTAATAAAGAGTCATAAAAAAATAAAAAGAACTTTAATATGGAAAGGATTAATGAAATGGGGAGAGCGGAATATAGAAAAGGAAAGAAAAGAAGGAAATTACGTAAAGGGAGGGTTTTCTTTCTATTCCTAATTCTATTTATATTTTTGGTAGGTATATACAGTATTATTCAATTTAAGCAAGGAGAAAAACAGTCGTTAGGGAAGATTGGAGTAGACGAGGTTAAATACGAATTTAATGGGGAAAAGGATAGTAATGGTGGAACGAATATCCTTTTGCTTGGAAGTGACCAGCGTAAAGGGGAAAATCAATCCAGAACAGATACCATAATGGTAGCCCAATATCATCCTGATAATGGTACATATAAACTAATATCACTCATGAGAGATATGTATGTGGATATACCTGGATATAGTCAAGGGAGGATTAATACTGCCTATACTCTCGGAGGTCCTGAGCTTTTAAGGCAAACAATCAAACAAAATTTTGATATAGAATTGCAATATTATGCGATTATTAATTTTGAAGGATTTGAAGCTGTAGTTGATGAAGTATTTCCAGATGGTGTGGAAATCAATGTAGAGAAACAAATGTCTGAAAATATAGGCGTAACGTTGGAGCCAGGATTGCAACATTTAAATGGCAAGCAGTTACTAGGCTATGTGCGTTTCCGACATGATGCAGAATCTGATTTCGGAAGGGTGGCAAGACAACAAAAAACATTGCAAGCACTTGCTGATCAAGTTTCTGCTGTACAGACATTTGCTAAGCTGCCAAAACTAGCAGGGGTAATAATGCCTTACATTAATACGAGTATGGAAACAGGGGATATGCTGTTTATTGGGAAGGAATTATTGACTTCAAAAAATCATGAGGTAGAGTCGCTAAGAGTTCCAGTAGATGGAAGTTTCCAAGATATGCGAGTAAATGGAGCTGCTGTCTTATCTGTCGATTTAGAAGCGAATAAAACAGCAATAAAAGAATTTTTGGCACAATAAATTGAATTATCTTTAACATATTCTTTATATTTTAGAAAGAATAAAGAATTAAACTAGAATAGTTAAGTAGATTGTTTGCTAATAAATGCTATAGCAACAAAAGGTTCTAATAGAAGGGAAATGGTATGAAGTCCACTTGTGTTTTAAGTGGATTCATCAAAAACGCCAGAGTTAAAAGAATACAAATACAAAAAGATGCGTAAGTTGTTATACAAGGGGTTTTGCTCATGGATATGAACTTAATTAAAGAATGGTTTACGCTTGAAAATATAATGGACTTAATTGACAGTTATCGCTCGTTCGGACCGTTGCCAGGGGTCTTATTGCCAATGATTGAGGCGTTTATCCCTTTTTTGCCGCTTTTTGTTTTTATTATGGCTAATGTAAATGCTTTTGGATTTTGGCTAGGATTTTTATATTCATGGGCTGGAACAATCTTAGGTGCATTGCTAGTATTCTCGATAATCCGAAAGTATGGGAAAAAAAGACTGCTGAGCTTTTTAAGAAAACATAAAAAGGTGCAGAAACCAATAATCTGGATTGAGCGACATGGATTTGGTCCGTTGTTCTTAATGCTATGTTTTCCGTTTACACCTTCTGCACTTGTAAATATAGTGGCTGGTTTATCGAGAATTAGTACGAGCCAATATGTGCTTGCCGTTATAGCAGGTAAACTAGTCATGATTAGTACGATTAGCTTTATTGGCTATGACTTGAAATCAATGATTGCGCAGCCATTACGTACAATACCTGTTGGGATAGCTATCTTTATTCTTTGGGCTATTGGGAAACGAATCGAGATAAAAATGAATAATCCGGGAATGGAAGAGAAAGAGAGAAGCCATTAGAAAAGATGGTCTGCAAAATTTATTTGGAGGAGATAGAGGTTGAAAGAAGCTATAAAGAAAGAAAGCATAGAATGGTTAAAGGCATTTGCAATCGGGATTATCATCTTTGTTATAATTCGTGCTTTTTTCTTCTCCAATTATGTAGTGGAAGGTGAATCGATGATGCCTACATTACAGGACGGAAACAAATTAGTTGTTAATAAAGTTGGTTATAAAATGACTGATTTTGATCACTTTGATATTATTGTTTTTCATGCAAATGAAAATGATGATTATGTGAAACGAGTAATTGGCATCCCTGGAGATAGAGTAGAATATAGAGATGACCATCTATTTATAAATGGGAAAAAGTATGAGGAGCCATTTCTAAATGATTATCGTAAACAAGTTTCATCCGGAAGGCTAACGGGGAATTTTACGTTAAAAGAACTAACCGGGGAGGCTACTGTTCCAAAAGGGAAATTATTTGTATTAGGGGATAATCGATTAGGAAGTTGGGATAGTCGCCATTTCGGATTCATTTCCATTGATCAAGTAGTTGGAAAAGTTAGCTTGCGTTATTGGCCATTTAATGAAATTCAATTTACCTTTTAGAAGGATGGATAAAGGAGAACTCAAGTTTGAGTTCTTTTTTCTTTATGTTGTTTTGATTGGTATAAAGTCAGGAGATATCAGCACACGAGGAGTAATAAAGCTTTTCCCTATTTCTCATTTCTTCACGACTATTCGAGTAGTATCGTTTAAGTTGAGGATGAGAAAAATTATCCAGTGTCGCTTTTCTATGGAAACATGTGTTTCTATGATATGATGTTATATACATATAAAGTATTATGGTGATAGAGAAAAAAAGGGGAGGGATTGGATGACTGTTCGCTTATTAGCAGGTCGATCTGGTACTGGAAAAACAACGTTTTGTATAGAAGAGATCCAAGCAAAGCTTGCCGCAAATCCGGAAGGCAATCCTGTAATTTATATTGTCCCAGATCAGATGACCTTTTTATCCGATCAGCGATTACTATCCGGATCTGAGGTTCAAGGAATGTTTCGGGCACAAGTGTATAGTTTTACTCGTCTTGCTTGGAGAATATTGCAAGAGACTGGTGGAATTAGTCGCTACCATATAAATAGTATTGGTGTTAATATGCTCATACGCAAGATTATTGAAGAAAATAAAAATAAGCTAACTCTTTTTAAAAAGGTAGCCGATAAAAATGGATTTATAGAGCAGGTTGAACAACTAGTCACTGAATTTAGGAGATACACGGTTACTCCTGAAGAACTGCTAACAACAAAAGAACAAATAGAGGACAACCAGGAATCAGCAAAGGCATTAATGGATAAAATCAGTGATCTTGAACTAATATATGAGCAATTTGAACAAAGATTGATCGGTAAATACATCGATGGAGAGGATTATTTTCGTTTACTTGCGGAAAAGATGAGTGAATCCTCCTATTTGAAAAGTGCGGAAATTTATATCGATGGTTTTTATAGCTTTACTCCTCAAGAATATTTGATTATTCAACAGTTAATGCACCTTTGTGAAAGGGTAACAATTACCAATACATTAGATCCTTCATTTTCACAACATGATGACTTAAGCTTATTTCGAATGTCGACAGAATCCTTTCAAACCATTCACTCGATGGCCAAGCAAGTAGGAGTTGAAGTTGATATTGTAGAGTTTACGGAA
The DNA here is from genome assembly GCF_001076885.1 of Bacillus sp. 522_BSPC. Taxonomy (GTDB): domain Bacteria; phylum Bacillota; class Bacilli; order Bacillales; family Cytobacillaceae; genus Niallia; species Niallia hominis. The sequence goes on along the minus strand of NZ_JVDT01000074.1, from coordinate 16,158 downwards.
TATAAAAAAGATAGCCATCCGTCGTTAATGCATATAGAAACTCATTTTGACAGCAGACCAGTTCAAGCTTATACAGAAGAAACAACAATCAAATTTGCGGAAAGCATTAATCCACGCGCAGAAATAGAAGGGATTGCGCGGGAAATTGTCAAGCTTGTTAGAGATAAGCACTACCGTTATCGGGAGATAAGTTTACTTTCTCGTAATTTGGCTACGTATCAAAATATTATTGAAACGGTTTTTAGAGACTATCATATTCCAATATTTATTGATCAGAAAAGCAGAATGCATGATCATCCTTTAGTAGAACTGATTCGTTCTTCTTTAGAAATTTTTGAAACAAATTGGCGTTATGAGCCTGTATTTCGTTCTATAAAAACGGAGTTACTTTTCCCACTCCATGAACGCAAAAATAATATTCGAGAAAAGGTAGATAGACTTGAAAATTATTGTCTTGCTTATGGAATAAAAGGAAATAAGTGGACTTCCAAAGAGCGTTGGAAATATAGAAGAATCCAAGGATTAGAATGGGAGCAAGGAGTTCAGACAGATGCAGAAAAAGAATTCGAGCAAGAATTAAATGAACTGCGTTTGTCTTTAACTGCGCCGTTAATTCGCCTTCAAAACCGTTTGAAAAGAGGGAAAACAGGACGCGCTAAATGTGAAGCTTTATATCTATTTTTAGAAGAACTTGAAGTACCGCTGAAAATGGAATACTGGAAGAATGAGTTAGAGGAAAAAGGAGAGCTAGTAAAAGCTGGAGAACATGATCAAGCATGGAATAGCATAGTGGAAATGCTTGATCAATTTGTAGAAATACTAGGAGAAGAGGAATTTTCAACGAAGCAATTTGCAACAGTTGTGAATGCCGGTTTAGATACATTGAAATTCTCCCTCGTTCCTCCAGCCCTGGATCAGGTTTTAATCGCCGATATAGAACAGTCTCGGTTAAATGATATAAAAGTAGCGTTTGTTATCGGTCTAAACGAAGGTGTTTTTCCATCGAGATTTCAGGATGAAGGAATACTTGCAGACACGGATAGAGAAGCTTTGCAACAAAAAGGAATGAAGCTAGCTCCTACAAGTAAAACGAGACTGTTAGATGAAGAATTTCTTGCATACAAAGCATTTACTACGCCATCTGATTGTCTTTACTTAACCTATCCGTTAGCAAATGATGAAGGGAAATCTATTTTGGCATCTACTTATATCAAAAGAATGAGAGATTTATTTCCTAATGCCACTACTCTCTTCTTTATGTCAGATCCAAAAGAGCTGTCAGAAGAAGGGCAGCTGGATTATGTGGTCCATTTTCAAACGACCTTATCTTATTTAACAGGACAGCTTTATTTAAAGAAAAGAGAATATCCTATCTATGATTTCTGGTGGGATGTTTACAATGAATATATAGAGAATACAAATTGGAGAGAACCTGCCAAAAAGGTGTTCTCTAGTTTAACGTATCAAAATCAAACAGAAAAATTATCAGAACAAACAAGCAGTGAATTATATGGAGATACTATTTCGGCAAGTGTCTCTAGGATGGAATTATTTCATGCTTGTCCATTTTCACATTTTGCGACACATGGATTAAAGCTCCGAGAACGACAAGTATATCGCTTAGAGGCACCGGCAATCGGTGATTTATTTCATGCTGCCTTGAAATATATAGCAGAAACAGTGATGAATAAGGAGTTAATGTGGTCTAGTTTAACGAGAGAGCAATGTGAGCGGCTTGCAAAGGATGCCGTAGATATGCTCGCACCTAAATTGCAAAATGAAATATTGCTTAGCACAAATAGACATCATTATATAAAAAGAAAGTTAGAGCAAATCATCAGTAGGGCTTCCCTTATTTTAAGCGAACATGCTAAGCATAGTGGCTTCTCACCAATTGATTTAGAACTAGAATTTGGTCCAAAAGGAAAGCTTCCATCCATTTCTTTTCCGTTAAAAAACGGTTCAAATATGGATTTGATTGGAAGAATCGATCGTGTCGATAAAGCGGTTGTTGGAGAAGAAGTATATTTAAGAGTCATCGACTATAAATCAAGTAGCCAAGAATTAAATATGAATGAAGTATATTATGGACTATCTTTACAGATGCTTACTTATTTAGATTTAATTATTACAAACAGTACAATATTAGTAGATAAGGAAGCGAGCCCAGCAGGAGTATTATATTTTCATGTACACAATCCGATGATTTCTAGTAAGAAAATATTAACATTAGATGAAATCGAAGAAGAATTATTGAAGAAATTTAAAATGAATGGGCTAATGCTTGGAGAAGAGCGAGTTATTCAGCTAATGGATGAAACGTTAGAAAAAGGGAGTTCTCCAATTGTGCCAGCAGGTTTTAAGACAGATGGAACTCTAACAAAAGCTTCTAAAGTCGCAACAAAAGAAGACTTTAGTGAAATGCAAAAGTTTGTTCGCCATAAATATAGGGATTCAGGAAACAAAATTATTAGTGGGGAAGTAGGCATTGAACCGTATCGCTTAAATGAGAAAAAGCCTTGTACTTTCTGTTCGTTTAAATCTGTTTGCCAATTTGATGAAGCATTAGAAACAAACCAATATAGACAATTGCCAGCCTATTCAAAGGATGAAGTGCTGCAATTAATCCGAGAGGAGGCTAACAGGAATGAAAGAGATTAGCATACCGGACAAGCCAGCAGATGTAACCTGGACAGATGATCAATGGAAGGCGATTATGTCTAGTGGGCAGGACATTTTAGTTGCTGCTGCAGCAGGATCTGGAAAAACAGCTGTTTTAGTAGAAAGGATGATTCGGAAAATTGTATCCGATCAGCCGATAAATGTCGATGAATTGCTTGTTGTTACGTTTACGAATGCGTCTGCAGCTGAAATGAAGCACCGGATTGGAGAAGTATTAGAAAAGGAAATTAATGCGAATCCAACATCTCAGCATTTAAAAAGACAATTGGCGCTTTTAAATAAAGCTCATATCTCGACAATTCATTCTTTCTGTTTAGAAGTCATTCGAAAATATTATTATGTTATTGATTTAGATCCAGGATTTAGAATTGCAGATGAAACAGAAGGACAATTATTAAGAGATGAATGTTTAGAAGATCTATTTGAAGAGGAATATGGGAAGGAAAATAATGTAGCATTTTTTGATTTAGTTGATGCCTTTACAAATGATCGCAGTGATGATGCTTTGCAGCGAATGATTCAAGAAATATATGATTTTTCTCGTTCTAATCCATTTCCTTCTGCTTATTTACAGTCTTTAATCAAGATGTATGCTATCGGAGAAGATGCAGATATCATGGAATTACCATTTGTGAAGCATTTAATCGATGATGTGGAACTGCAATTAGAAGGAGTAAGGAAGCTACTTGAATATGGCTATGAATTGACGAAGCTTCCGGGAGGGCCAGCACCACGTGCAAGCAATTTTCTAGAGGATTTGGAATTGGTTTCCATTCTTGAAAAAGCAAAGGCTCAATCTTGGGAAACTTTATATGAGGCAATGCAGAAATTGAAATTTTCACGAGCAAAGCCTTGTAAAGGAGACGACTATGATCCTTCACTAGTAGAAGAGGGGCAAAGAATTAGAGAGCGTGCCAAAAAAATATTGCAAGAAATGCAAGGTGATCTTTTTACAAGAAAGCCGCAAAGCTTTTTAAAGGATATGGCGGAGATGAAGCCACACGTGGAGACACTTGTTTATCTAGTGGAAGCCTTTGGAGAAAGATTTCAGCAAATAAAAATGGATAAAGGATTAGTCGACTTTGCTGATTTAGAGCATTATTGTCTATCCATTTTAAGTCGTCCAGAAGAAAATGAACTAATTCCATCAGAAGCTGCATTATTTTATCGAGCTCAATTTAAAGAAGTCCTTATAGATGAATACCAGGACGTGAATTTAGTTCAGGAATCTATTCTAAAACTAGTGACAAAGGATAGAGAATCGGAAGGAAATCTTTTTATGGTCGGGGACGTAAAACAAAGTATCTATCGGTTTCGATTAGCGGAACCAAACTTATTTTTAGCCAAATATCTTCGCTTTCAAGAGCGGGAGGACGCTGGCTTTAAAATTGATTTAGCAAAAAACTTTCGAAGTAGAAAAGAAGTATTAGAAGGAACGAACTTTCTCTTTAAGCAAATTATGGGAGTAAAGGTAGGCGAAATTGAATACGATGAAAGTGCTGAATTAAAGCTAGGTGCGAGTTATCCAGAAGAAAATTCTTATCCGATTGAAGTTGCATTAGTAAATCAAAGTGCTGATTCTAGTGAAGATAGTGAAATAGATGGAGAGACAACAGGTATAGATGCAGCAGAACTAGAGCAATCACAATTGGAGGCAAGAGTTATTGCTGAAAAGGTTAAAGAATTGTTGGAAACAAACCAAGAGGTATATGATGCAAAACTAAAAGCATACCGACCAATTCGTTATAAGGATATGGTCATTTTATTACGGTCCATGACATGGGCTCCGCAAATTATGGAAGAATTAAAGCAGTATAATATACCGACATATGCTAATTTAACAACCGGTTATTTTGAATCAACAGAAGTGGATATCATGATGTCTTTACTAAAGGTTATTGATAATCCATACCAAGATATTCCTCTTGCATCGGTTCTTCGCTCCCCGATTGTTGGGTTATCAGAAGAGGAGTTAAGTAAATTGCGAATTGCGAAAAAGCAAGGAGCTTTTTATGAAGCTATTCAGGTGTATATCCATATGAACAGGATGAAAGAAGAAGAACTATATGAAAAAATCAGACCGTTTTTTGATAAATTGGCTGAGTGGCGTTCGGAGGCAAGAAGAGGAGCTTTATCGGAGCTGATTTGGAAGCTGTATCGTGAAACGTATTTTTATGATTTTGTTGGGGGCTTACCAGCAGGAAATCAGCGTCAGGCTAATTTGCGTGCACTTTATGATAGAGCTCGTCAATATGAAGAGACATCGTTTCGTGGGTTGTTCCGCTTCCTTCGCTTCGTGGAGAGAATGAGAGATCGAGGAAATGATTTAGGTGCTGCAAGAGCCTTAACGGAACAAGAAGATGTTATTCGAATTATGACCATTCATAGCAGTAAAGGCTTGGAATTCCCTTTTGTGTTTATGGCAGGTATGGGACGCAATTTCAATACGATGGATTTAAGAAAAAACTTTTTACTTGATAAGGATTTAGGCTTTGCTACGAAATATATTGATGCGAAAAAGCGTATATCCTACCCATCTCTTCCTCAAATTGCGTTTTCCAAAAAGAAAAAAATGGAGCTCCTTGCAGAAGAAATGCGCGTATTATATGTTGCTTTAACTCGAGCAAAGGAAAAGCTGATTTTAATAGGTGCTGTAAAAGATATAGAAAAGGCAAAACAGAAATGGTCACAGATTGCAGGACATTCGAATTGGCTTTTAAATGAATTTGATCGTGCACAAGCTAAGTCTTATTTAGATTGGATTGGACCGGCGTTAGTCAGACATCGGGACAATACATGGATTCATTTAGAAAGCTGGAGTGAAAAAGACGAAATTTCTTCCCATCCATCCAATTGGGAAGTGAAAGTATTGCAAAAAGAAGAGCTTTTAACCCGATCCGTTGAGGAAGAGATAAAGGATGAGGAATGGTTAAATAAAATAGTAGAGGGGAAAAAAATAGAAAGTTCTTCTGTTTACAAGGAAGCAATAAAAGAAACATTTGCATGGTCGTATTCTTCAGAAGAAAGTACGTCACATCGCTCCAAGCAGTCTGTTTCTGAATTAAAACGCCAAGGGGAACTGCGAGATGCTCAAAGTGGAACAGAGCTTGTAAAGGCGTGGAAGCAAACCGTGTGGAATCGACCAAGGTTTATGCAGGAAAAAAAATTAAGTCCAGCAGAAATCGGAACCGCAATGCATATGGTTATGCAGCATGTTGATGTAAAAGCGGAGGTTACAGAAGCTAGTCTGAAGCAATTATTAGAAGAGATGGTTAGAAAAGAATTATTAACAAGTGAGCAAGTGGAAGTAATTGATATTTCCTCTATCCTATCTTTTTTCCAGTCCTCTCTAGGAAAAAGAATGCAGCAAGCACCAAAGCTTGTACGCGAAATTCCGTTTAATATTGCCTATCCAGCAAGTCGAGTATATGCAGACTGGTCGGGAGAAGAAGAGCCAGTTCTTGTACAGGGAATTATTGATGTATTCTTTGAAGATGAGTTAGGCACGGTGTTGCTTGATTATAAAACAGACACGATAACTGCCCGGTATAAAGGAGGGTATGAAGAGGCTAAGCCGATACTGGAATCACGGTATAAAATACAAATGGAGCTATATACAGAAGCATTAGAAAAAATCTTAAAGCGAAACATAGAAGAGAAATATTTGTTTTTCTTTGATGGTGGACAAGTGTTGGAGTTATAAAAACATTCTAATTTAAATAGTGCAGAATAAAAGGCATCCCGCAAAAACTTCTGCGAGATGCCTTTTTTCGTTTAGTTATTATCGGTTATTGACTGATCAACGCCACTACTATCTGTATAGTTACTGGAATTAACCGCATTATTGGTAATAACAAATGCACCTCTATTCCCAGTGCCTGAACCTATTGTTGATTTTGAATTGTCTTTAGGAGAGATAAATAGAGAATCTCCAAACTGAACAATTCCTGCTCCTGTATTGACAATTTGAATCGGACCTATTATAGCAGGCATGATTCTATCCTCCTTGCAAGATAAAAATAACTATCTATAGAACGGGTTGAATATTATGTTAGTTATTGGCAACAACTGGTTGATCTAGTAAACTAGTGTCCACATAGTTACTTGCATTCACACCATTGTTTGTAATGATAAAAGCTCCAGTATTGGAGGTACCTGAGCCTAAGGTTGCTTTAGAATTTCCTTTAGGAGAAATAAACAATGAATCCCCAAATTGGACAATTCCTTCCCCTACGTTAACAATTTGTACTGGACCTACGATTGCAGGCATTTTTTTACCTCCTTGTTACATAGCTTATTCTTATTAAGGGAGGAAGCCCTTCTTATTGAGCCATCCCTTTATTGTTCTTGCTCCACATCTGAAAATGGCGACCCAGTATTATCTGTACCAGTAACAGTAACAGGACTTTGGGAGGTTGGAACACCTAATTGGCTAGGTTCATTTAATTGGATTAAATTATTTCCAACCTCTGACGCAATAGTTTGCTCGATTTGACGAATATGCTTAATCCGTGCTTCTGCATACATATGTCGACAATTGCCAATTTGCAATAAAGAGCAGGAAGATATTCCTGTAATATCTATATGATGAACTTTAATAATGGGTTTCATATTTTCAAAATGGCATTCTACGTTTTCTATTATAGGGGTTAATGGAATTGGTTCTTTAAAGACAGCATAGTCTTCATAAGCCCCTTCCTTTCCATAAAAGAGCTCCTTCTGCCTTTGAACAGCTATAGCTCGTGAAACGGCTTGATGGTAAATAGCGTCACCAATCTCTACAATCGAAGAAAAGGATACTGTCCTAACATTGATTAAATCGACAACAGATGTTCGCTGTAGCATGATTAAATTTTCGGATGCAGTGGAACAAATGGACCTATTATTAGTGATTCAGCGGGTGTATCGAATGTAGAGGCCAATTGAATGGATTGTGCATCTCCTACCAAGCAAATAGAGGAGCTCGCAACACCGATGATATTTATATTTCCAACTTGAAGCTCTCGGTTATATACTTGAAAATTCATTCTTTTCCACTTCCTTTCATGTTATCTGGTATATGGCTTAAAAATAAATGGACTCCATTTTCCATTTCTTCCTTTAAGGCTTGGATAATATCTTCATTGGTTAATTTGCCTTCCTTTTGTTTACGATTAGAACCTTGCTGTAAATAATATTGGATTCTGGTTGGCATTTGCTTGATAATATCCTCTTGTATAAAAGAGATATATGATTCCTCTTCCGGCATATTTAGTTCTATTTGCTTCTTTCGAATGATGTCTGGCAGTTCTAATTGAATATATTGATTCATTTCTTCTTCAATATCCATGGACCGATTCATCATTTGCTTTGGATCAATGGGTGGATAGAAAGGAGCATGTGGTTGATTAATGGGTGAATTCGGATTAATAGCTAGCTCTTCAATATTGCTTAAATCTTCTGGATTGAGTCCAATATTTAGTGTACCTTCCAGTGTCTCCACTTTTAATTGATCAAAACTGTAGTCAATTCGTTCAATATGAACACTTGGTTTTTCTTTTATTGTTGTAATCTCATTGGTCAGGGTGGCTACTTGTTTTTCTAAATCCTTTATTCTTTTTTCAAGCAGCTGTAAATAATGGCTCATTTTTTCACTATATTGGTAAAAATCATAAGACATTTCTATCCCCCCTTTTTTCCTTAATACCTATTTTCGAGGAGACTGCAAGGGAACTGCAGGCGAGAAAAGTGTTTCCTCATCTGCTACGTTAGGACCAGGTTCATCTGGTTTTAGTTCAGGAGCTGATTCTGTGAATCCGCCTGTATTATATAAATACGAAGCAGGTTTAATAATACCTGCACTTCCTATTTGTAATACAGAGGAGTTGGAAATACCTCCAATTTTAATGGTGTTTATGACTATCGATTGTTGGATAAAATAATTCATTACACATCACCCTTTAGTCTACTTACGCATTTGCTGCGATTGGCTGATCCAGTCCATCGTTATCATACGTATTAGTAGAACTGCGATAGTTAGTAACCCTTAATCCATCACCTGTATTAAAAGAGCCAGATCCAGAAAATGTTTTCGCATTAGAGATAGGCATCATTTTGTATACATCCCCAATATTAAAAATAGAGCTACCTCCCACTGAAATAACTTGAGCTACTCCAACAATTGCTGGCATATTCAACATCCTTTATACAATATTCTTATACATACTATGGAACTCCGCAAAATAGGTGATTCACCTATACAGATAAATTCTTCTCCTAACTACTTTATTCTTATGAATGGTTGTACTATGACAAGAAATACAGCAAGAAGGAAGGGAAGTTCTATAAAGAGCCTTTCATTTCTTTTTATCTGTTGATAAGCTCACTTTGCTTCTATTTGAACAAATCTTTTTTTATTTGGAAAATTAATAAAGAAAGTTTATAATTTTCTTACATGTTTGAAAAATGGGAGGAAAAAAATGAAGATTGCAACGGTTGGATTTGATGACAAAGTATTTATAGGATTAGTAGAAGAAGCAGGGATATTGCCCTTAAATGATGTAGAAGAGAAACGTACGGGAAAACGATCATATGATGAAGACCTTGTTACATGCATAGAACAAGAAGGATTTTTGGACAATGTGAAGGAGTTAATTCATTGGGTAGAAGAACAAAATGACCATGCTAGTTATTATATCCCACTGGAAAAAGTGAAGTTTCTAGCACCTATTCCTAGACCAAGAAAAAATATCTTTTGTGTAGGAAAAAATTATGTGGAACATGCAATTGAAATGGGAAGTAAAGAGGATATTCCAGAGCATGTAATGGTCTTTACGAAAGCTCCTACAACTATTATTGGACATACGGATAACATTCTGGAGCATAGGGAAGTAACGGAACAACTTGATTACGAGGGTGAACTTGCTGTTGTGATTGGAAAAAGAGGGAAAGGAATTAAGAAGGAGGAGGCATTGGACTATATATTTGGCTATACGATATTGAATGATATCACTGCAAGAGATTTGCAGAAGAAACATAAACAATTTTTTATCGGAAAAAGCCTTGATACAAGTGCACCGATGGGTCCATGGATTGTGACAAAGGACAGCATTCCGAATCCGAATGAATTAAATATTACGACAATGGTCAATGGTGAAATTAGACAGAAGTCGAATACCAAGCATTTTATCTTTCCAATCGAAGAGGTAATTCATGTATTGTCTAAAGGAATGACTTTAGAGCCAGGTGATATTATTGCAACTGGAACACCTGCTGGAGTGGGGAAAGGCTTTAATCCGCCACGTTTTTTAAAGGGTGGGGATTCGATTGAAATTGCTGTTGAAGGAATCGGCACCCTTTTTAATAAAGTAATAAAGGACGTATGATGTTTCGCGAATAGAAGGAAGGTTACGATATGTGTTAAAATGATGGAGAAAAGGAGGGAGATATATGAGTTCTACAGATGCTCATGTACTGACATGGATTATTGGACTAGTTCTATTTGCCATATCATTCGGTTTACATAAAGCTGGAAAAGAAAAGGGAAGTAAAATCCTCCATATGGTATTGCGTGTCGTATACATTCTGATTATTGGTTCGGGAATTGGCTTGCTTGCAAAAACAGGCATGGATTTCATGCACACAATAAAAATGCTAGTCGGCATTTGGGTGATTGGGATGCTTGAAATGGTTCTTATTCGCACAAAAAAAGGAGAAAATACGAAAACACTGTGGATTTTATTGGTTATTTCCTTTATTCTCGTGTTGGTAATAGGATATAGTATTTAATCTTTAGAGTCTGAAGGCTTGTAGAAGAATTATTTCTACAAGCCTTTTTTCAAAAGAATTAATTCTGCTCAGCGTTAAAAAGTATTGGGAGAAATGGAGGCAATACATGAAGGTACTTACCATGAACATTGGAATACTTTTACTCCTTTGTATAGGAGCTTTATATCAAGCCTTTAGAACAGATGCATGGAATTTCGCTATGCTATTATTTCTTTTCGCTATTATTCTTGGATTTTATTTTCTTGTACCTGTTTTTAAAAGAAAAAGCATTCCTTTTTTATTCATTTTGATTCTTCTTGATATAACGCTGCTTGTAACAGAAGTTGAGCTACATGGCTATCTCTTCCTATTAATGCTTTATTTTACGATGGAAGTGGGTAGATACGTATCAACAAATTTTTTTCGTATAATAATTTGCTCATTGTTTTTGATAAATAGTGCAATAGGAATTATTATATCATCCTATGTCCCTTTTATTTGGATCACTCTTTTTCTGTTAATCTCCTATTTACTCATTCGTTTAAACGAGCTAGATAAAGATTATCTACAAATCAGAGATACATATGAATCTTTATTAAACGATTATCGTATACAAAAAAGACAATCCTATCATAATGAACATGCGGCAAGAGTGGAAGAACGGAATCTCATTGCTAGAGAAATGCATGATTCCGTTGGTCATAAGCTAACAGCATTAATGATGCAAATCGAACAATATTCGATTAAAGAGAATAAAGAACAATATAGGATTCTGAAGGATATGACAGAAGAATGCTTAGAAGAAACAAGGAAGGCGGTTCGACTATTACAAGTGGGGGAATCTGGTGGAATTGCTTCTATTATTGCACTTATAAAAAAATTGGAAAGTGAAAACAATATTCACGTCCATTTTACAACAAAGCAAGGAGTACTACTAGTCAATCTAAGCAATAAGCAAAATGCTGTTCTTTATCGTTCCATACAGGAAGGAATAACAAATGCCATGAAATATGGAAGTTCAAAGGCCGTACATATTACGCTAGGTGTATCTCCGATTGGAAATCTAACTTTTGAGATTAGAAATCCATATATTCATAAGCATCCATTTCATTATGGGTTTGGCTTAGACAACATGACAAAAAGAATAGAGGAGGGACAAGGGAAATTAGAGGTTCTTCAATTAGATGGAGAATTTATCCTGCAAGGAAATATTCCTGTTGGGAGGGGAGAAAAATGATTCATGTGTTAATTGCGGAGGATCAAGCAATAGTCAGAAATGGATTAAAGATGATCATTGAGCAAGACGAAGAAATCCACGTTGTTGCGGAAGCAGAAAATGGGAAAGAAGTATTGTCTTTATTAGAAAAAACAATAGTAGATATTATCCTTATGGATATCCGCATGCCAATTATGGATGGAATGGAAGCAACGAAACGAATTCGCCAGCAATATCCACATATTAAAATACTTATTCTGACTACATTTAACGATGAGGAATATGCCATACAGGCATTTCAAGAAGGAGCAAATGGGTTCCTCCTTAAGACGACAGATAGCGTTAGTTTAGTAAATAGCATAAAGAGCTGTTTATCAGGTGGCATCTCGATACATGACCAAGTTGCCGCTAAATTAATGCCTAAGCTTTTAAAGAAAGAAGCTATTCAGGAGAAGGCTTTTAGCCACAACCACAACATTCCTTTGACGAAGCGAGAAATAGATATTGTGAAAAAGATTGGACAAGGAAAAACCAATAAAGAAATTTCCAGCGAATTATTATTATCTGTTGGAACTATAAAAAATCATATTACCCAAATTTTAGCCAAGTTAGAATTAAGAGATCGAACCCAATTAGCAATCTATGCAGTGAGAAATGATTATATTTAATAGTGGATGCAAAGCCAAACAAACAAAAGGCGTGTCCAGTATTCAACCAAATGCTATGGTGATTACAGACACGCTTTTTTTACGATTGTTTTAACGGAGATTCCGTTTCTAGTATTTTTGTTACTTTCACTTTACTAATTCGGCGATCTACAATCTCTTCTACCTGAAATTCAAAGTTTTTGAACGTAACAGTGAGTTTTTCCTGCTCATTTGGAATATAACCAATCTTGCTTATTAGAAACCCACTTAATGTATCATAAATTTCTACCGGCAAGGTGATTTTTAACAACTCCTGAACATCATCTAAACTAATTGTTCCTTGGAGCAGATAGGTATGTTCACCGATAATTTTTATCTCAGGAGGCTTCGGTTCATCGTATTCATCAAAAATATTTCCAACGATTTCCTCAATCAGATCCTCCATTGTAACAATTCCATCCGTTCCTCCATATTCATCGACGACAATGGCAAAAAGGATGTTGTTTTTTTGCATCTGTATAAATAATTCATCTGTTCTCTTCGATTCCAATACGAAATGGGGCTTGCGAATAATATCATGCAATTTAAAAGCGTCATTTTCTTCCCCCATATAGGCTAAAAGATCTTTAGAATGAAGAATGCCGATAATATTGTCGATATTTTCTTCATACACAGGATAGCGAGTATACATTTCATGATTTACAAGAGCTATTATCTCCTTTAATGTGTAATCGGAAGGGATTGCTACCATATTGGAACGATGGGTCATAATATCAGTGACATTTTTATTATCAAATTCAAAAATATTATGAATCATCATTCGTTCATCTTCGTCAATATTACCTTTTTCATTTCCAACATCAATCATCATTTTTATATCTTCTTCTGTTACTTCTTCGTCCTCATCATCTGGTCTAACTCCAAATAAACGAGCAACCATGTTGGTAGAGAAGGTTAAAAAAGCGACAAAAGGAGCTGTTATTTTCGAAAGTATCGTTAATGGGCTTGCAGCGAACAGAGCAATTCCTTCTGCTTTTCGCAAAGCAACTCGTTTTGGAACTAATTCACCAAAGACAAGGGTGAAATAGGATAGCAGTAGAGTAATAATAATGACTGAAATAGAATCAAGCAGTCCCTGAGAGAGGGGGATTCCCATTGTTAAAAGTAAATCTGTTAAGTGGCCAGAGAAACTGTCAGCTGCAAAGGCACTGGCGAGAAAGCCAGCTAGCGTAATCCCGATTTGGATGGTAGCTAAAAATTTACTAGGCTCTGATAGGAGATTATAAACTATTTTAGCTTTCTTATGACCTGTATCCGCCATATGTTTAATTTTATTGTCATTCAAGGAAATGAGCGCAATTTCTGCTGCGGCAAAGAAAGCGTTTAAAGCAATTAAGATGACTAGGACTAAAATGCCCAAATTCTTCAGCTCCTTTCCAACGGCTTCTTTCCTATTTGTTTTACCCTTTTTTATGGAAAATATGCTTTGATGACTAGAGTCATTTTATTTTTGCAAAGAAATGACCATTAGGTATAGGAATCGCTGTTTTTTTTCATTATTCTGTATAAAGAAAGGATGATGTGTGTTGTTAGAGATAATGAATCTATCTAAAGCTTATAAACAGAAGCAAGTGGTGAATTCCGTTAATTTATATTTAGAGAAAGGAGAAATAGTTGGTTTACTTGGACCGAATGGTGCGGGAAAATCTACGACTATTTCCATGATATCCTCTTTAATTTCCCCTGATGATGGAGATGTGCGACTTAATAATGAAAGCATCCTAAAAACACCCCAGAAGTTACGAAAAATACTTGGAGTCGTTCCACAGGAAATTGCTGTTTATATGGATCTGTCTGCACGGGAAAATCTTCTGTTCTTCGGAAAAATGCACCGGATCCCAAAAAAAATTTTACAAAAGAGAGTGGATGAAGTTCTCGATATCATCGGTTTAAAAGAACGAGAAAAGGACTTAGTTAAAACTTTTTCAGGAGGAATGAAAAGGAGATTAAACATTGGCGTAGCTCTCATACATGAACCAGAAATCATCATTATGGATGAACCAACTGTCGGTATTGACCCACAATCAAGAAATTATATATTAGAAACCGTTAAAAGACTAAATCAAGAGAGACAAATAACGGTGCTTTATACGAGTCACTATATGGAAGAAGTAGAATTTCTATGTGATCGGATTTATATTATGGATCATGGGGAGATTATTGCTTCCGGAACAAACGAGGAGATTAAAAACATTCTTTCTGCAGAAACTGCGATAAATATTAAGGTAGAAATGATAAAACACGAATTTACAGAAGCACTCCGTCAACATGAAAATATTAAAAACATCTCTATTCAACAATCTGTTATTACAGTAATCGTACCAAGACAAGTAAATTTGTTAAAAGATATTTTGCGAATTGCCGAAGAGCAGAAGACAACTGTACTCTCTGTAAATATTGAGACGCCGACATTAGAAGATGTTTTCTTGCATCTAACTGGCCGTCAGCTAAGAGATTAGGAGGGTATAAAATGCTCTTGCAAATGATAATGAAAGAGTTATTGATGATTTGGAGAAGACCCAGGGAGCTTATTGTTTTATTACTCATGCCTTTTGTGCTTATTACCATACTTGGAAGTGCGTTAGGGGCATTGGATAATAACGGCGAAGTGGAAGTGCATGCAAAGCTTGCTGTTGTAGTGGAGGATGAAGCAAACAAAGGGCAGCAAAAAGCAATAGATATAGTGAACCAATCAAATAGAAGTGAACAGGAGAAGAGAGAGAAGATAGCACTTATTCAATCACTCCAACCAATTGAAATATTTATTAAAGAAGTCGGTGGAAATCCAGAGTTAAAGAATATTTTATCCATTACCGAATTTAGTGACCGGACAAAGGTAAAGGAAAAGGATTTTGATGGTGTGCTAGTTATTCCAGAAGGATTTACTGCTGAATTTTATGCGAATTTGTTAAAGGAAGAAACAGATATTCCTGCTTGGACACTAATGACAAAGGAGAAGCAATCCCTTCAGGTAACCATTATCCAGGATATTATCGATAGTTATCAAAAAGAGTGGGTATATATAAAAACTGCCGAAGAGCTTCAACTCGAATATGCAGCGTTAATAAAAATCAAAACAGATGAACAAATTAAAAATTTTGAAAAGAAAAAAGATATTAGTGCATTTGCTTATTATGGAGTGGGAATGTGTGTCATGTTTGTATTCTATATTTCTACAACAGTAGCAGGTTTCGCATATCAGCAAAAGGAAGAGCTGATGTATGAGCGAATACTTCTCGCAAATGTTCCGAAATTTATATTTTTTTTAGGAATATTTTTCGCAGCATTTATTTTGTCCTTTTTACAGCTGACTATTCTATTTAGTTTAACAGCTACTATTTACGGTATAGTTTTTCCTAGTATGCTAAATCATTTAGTGGTTACTTTGACAATAAATGTAATGGCAGCAACATTTGCAACATTTGCAACCGCTATTTCCTTTGCTACCAATTCGCCAAATGTGGAAAGGATTTTATCTTCCTTAATAGTGCCTATCATCGCCTTTATTGGAGGGAGCTTTTTTAATGTAAGTGCAATTGGTGGGTTTATGGAGACGTTAGGAGAATATTCTCCAGGAGGAGCTGCCATTACTGCTTATTTAAAAGTGTATCAAGGCTATTCACTGCCAGATTTATGGGGACAGATTAAGGCTATCCTTCTATTTTCTGTTACATTGTTCTTGATTAGTGCCATTATCTTGAGGAAAAAAGGGGGGATTCGATGAAGGCTGTATTATGGGGGAAATGTAAGCAATTTTTGAGAAGTCCAGGCGCCTTTATAGTAACCACTCTGATATGTATCCTATTT
>NZ_JVDT01000073.1 GCF_001076885.1 Bacillus sp. 522_BSPC | reverse complement strand
GAAAAGTATACGATGTATACACACTCCCCTGATCGGAGTGTATAATAACTCCTTCTGGCTGATTGCGTTTATCCAAAGCATCCTGCAGTGTATCAATTACTAATGTCGTTTGTTGATGATTATAAATCTTATAAGCTACGATTTCATTATTATACAAATCCATAATCGTAGACAGATATAATGTTTCGCTGCCATACTGGATATACGTAATGTCCGTTACCCACTTCTCATTTGGTTTACTTGCACTAAAATCACGATTAAGAATATTAGGTACAATGACTTCACTTTCTCCCTGCGATTTCCACTTGCGTTTTGGTTTCACCTTACACTGCAAATGATGCTTCTGCATAATGTTTTGAACTGTGTTCCTATTAAGATGAATATGATGTTCTCGCTTTAGAATAGCTCTAATTTTCCTATGACCATTTCTATATTTAGTAGCCTTACAGATTTCAATAATTAACTCTTCATGTTCATTCCGATATTCACCAAACCCTTTAGTCCAACGATAATAGCTAGCACGTGGAATCCCTAAAACTTTTAAAATGGAAGTAACGGTATATTTTTCACGAAATTGTTCAACCAATTGTACTACTAGCCCTTTATCGACTCCTTTCTCATCGCCATATACTTTTTTAGAATTTCATTCTCCATTTTTAGGTGAGTTAGTTGATTACTTATTCGCTCGTCCTTACTTAAAGAATCGGGCCCATGCCCAAATGTATATTGTTTACCAATTGGCTGATCAAACCGATACATTTCTCCATTTTTGTACCATCTCATCCAAGTTTCAATTTGAGTTTTATTTTTGATTTTGTATTTGTTCATAATTTCCCGTGTTGTTAATTTTCCTTCAAGCTTATCTCTTACTACCGCCCATTTAATCTCTTTTGTATATACAGTTTTTTTGCCCACGCAAAAACACCTCCGAATAATGTCACAATACTTATCTCAAGTATTGCCATTTTGGAGGTGTTTTATATTGTCTCACTATTTTAGGTTAGTCCAGTTTCCTTTACACGAAATCAACACTTTTTTTAGCTGAAGGGGAACAAGTATAAATCATATTAACAAATTCAAAATCTCCGCCATTTGTCGATTGGATAAACGTAGTTGTTTCTTTAAATCCTGCTTTCCTATAAACCTTAATAGCACGCTTATTAAATGTCGCAACCGCCAAGCTAATAAAGGAAGGGGAAAAATGCTCTATTATATAATTCATCCCAATTGTTAAAAACGTATAACCTTTGTTCTGACCTGTTAAATCAGGTCTTAAACCAAGACCGATATCGATTGTATTATTTTCTCCTTTGTTTACACTAAAAAAACCGATAAGTTGATTTTCTTCTGTGACAGCGTAAATGGACTCATTTCTTTGTTCACTATCAAGAAACGCAGCTAAATCCTCTTCATCTGCCTCCATGTCATAAAATCCATAAATTCCATCATAATGCCAGTGATATGCAATTTCTTCTGCTTGTTCTTGTGTAATAAGTTGAAAGTGATACATGATTGTTTGCTCCTTTTTATGGGAAATTATATCATATCGAAATATTTTGATAAAATAGTAGATTCTGCTTCTCGGGAGAATTTGAACAGGCTATACTAGAGAAAAGGAGAAGGGGGTAGAAGAAAACATGAAAACAGAAAGTAGCATTCCATATAATATAGAAGAAACAACTATTTTAGATATACAGAAAGCCTTGGAGTCTGGTGCAATTACTTCATTGGAGCTGACCAAGCAATATTTAAATCGAATTGCATCATTTGATCCTGCATTATGCTCTATTAGGGAAATAAACCCTGATGCATTAGAAATTGCAGCAGAGCTAGATGAAAAAAGGAAGGTACTCCATCAAGTGGGACCACTTTATGGCATTCCTGTTATTATAAAGGACAATATTGATACAAATGATTCGATGGCAACAACTGCAGGCTCGATTGCATTAGAACATAATTTTGCTAAAGAGGATGCTTTTATTGTTAAAAAGCTTCGAGAAGCAGGAGCTGTTATTATTGGAAAGGCTAACCTCTCTGAATTTGCCAATTTCATTACGGAATTAGATATGCCTAATGGCTATAGCTCTTTAGGGGGACAGGTCATGAATCCATATGGTCCTGGTGTTTGGGATGTAGGTGGTTCAAGCTCGGGAACTGGTGCAAGCATTGCAGCTAATTTTGCAGTGGTTGGAATAGGAACTGAAACCTCTGGATCCATTCTTAGTCCCGCTAGTAATAATTCACTTGTTGGAATAAAACCTACACTTGGTCTCGTTAGCCGTACGGGAATTATCCCACTAGCTCACAGTCAAGATACGGCAGGTCCAATGACAAGAACCGTTCGTGATGCAGCAATTCTATTAGGGATCATTGCTGGTGTGGATGAAAAAGATGAAGTGACACAAACAAGTATGGGGAAGCCAAGTGATTATACGACATTTTTGAAAACAGATGGGCTAAAAGGGAAACGAATTGGAATTGATCGCACCTTTTTTCCTGAAGAGGAAGAGGAAGTAGCTCTGTTTGAAGAGGCGATGGAAGAATTAACAAAGCAAGGGGCTATCTTGCTTGATGTTACCATTCCCCGTGAAAAATTCGATTCTATTGTTCTCTACCATGAATTTAAATATGGCATAGATAACTATTTACACAAACTTTCTGAAGAAGTGCCTGTTCATTCATTAAGCGAGGTTATTACATTTAATAAAAAGCATCCAGACCTGGTTAAATATGGTCAGACGATTCTTGAGTATTGTGAAACATTAAATGGGGATTTGGAAGATGCAAAGTATAAAGAGCATCGAGAAACAGATCTTAGACTTTCTACAACAGAAGGAATCGATATAACGATGAAAGAAAATCAATTAGATGGGTTATTATTTGCGAAATATTTAGGTTGTGCAATGCCTGCAAAAGCAGGATACCCATCTATTACTGTTCCAGCAGGCTATACACCAAAAGGTAAGCCAATGGGGATAACATTCTCAGGATTAGCTTATAGTGAACCTAGTTTAATAGAAATGGCATATAGCTATGAACAAGCAACAAAGCATCGAACGCCACCGGTATTGGATAAGGGGAACTAAGAAGGGAAGCAGTGTATATAGGTACACTGCTTTTTTGGCATAAGCTTCGTTATGGGACAGTATATTATATTAATAAGAAGAATCAGCTTGAGATTTACAAACCTAAATAGTTTAATCTAGATTGATGTTTTAATATAAGATATAATGAAAAGAAAAAGAAAGCTCTTACATTTTACTGGCGTAACCCAAAAATGGTGTAAAAAAACCATCTAGTTGGAAGTTCTATACTAATGGATGTTAGAAAAATAGTAGATTTCGTGAATCGGGGAGGAAAAAGAATTGTCTTTAACACGTGTGCTTGTAGGAATATTTAAAAGTTTTGAGGAAACAAAGGAACAGCCTAAGGTTCCTGAATTAAAGACACGTTATTATAAAAAAAGTCGTGATCGCTTGATGGAAACAGTAAAAAATGTAGTAGAAAGAAAAATGTCAAATTGGGATTTAAAAAAAGTCGATACAGATCGTGGGGAAATCGTATTGAGCAAAGGATCTAGCTTAATGATTATTACTGTTTATAAACTAGCAGGAATGCAATCAGCAATTGATATTTATTGTTCAAAGGAAGGAGCTTTAGGGGATTTCGGCTCCAGCTATAAATATATACAGCAATTTTTTAAAGCGCTTCATACGGAAATTCAGCCAGAAAAAGGATAAGCATCCAGCGAAAAGTTCGTTGATGTTCAAAAAGAATGGGAGTGTATGGAATGAAAATTGTTCTTACAGGGGCTAATCGGGGATTAGGGATTCACCTTGCTAAAACGGCTGTGGAAAGAGGACATACAGTACTTGCGGGGGTACGATCGGTTGTAGAAGATTCACCTATCAATCGATTGAAAAAACAATTTCCAGACAATGTGTATACATATTTTCTTGATGTTACAAATGAAGAGTCGATTGCAAAAGCAGCTGAACTAGCAGTAAAAGATGTTGATTCTATTGACGGCATTATTAATAACGCAGGAGTCCTCGCAGAACGGGGAAAGCCAATTGAAGAGCTCGATTTTAATCAGGTTCAGTTTACGATGGATGTCAATGTATTAGGACCGATGAGAATAATGAAACATTTCCTACCCCTTTTATATAAAGGGAAAAAACAGGCAGTTATTAATATCTCTTCAGAAGCGGGAAGTATTCATAATGCCTATGGCGGAGACTTTCCATATGGAATTTCGAAAGCAGCCCTAAATATGTTTACCGTTCAATTATCCAGCTATGTAAAAGACAAAGACATAGCTGTATATGCTGTTCATCCTGGCTGGATTAAAACAGATATGGGTGGCGACAACGCAACAGGCTATCCAGAAGAGTCAGCAAATGGTATCCTTGATATTTTAGAAGGAAAGCTAGACATAACTAGCGAATTAGGATTTATTGATTTTACTGGGAAAGAAATGAAAATTTAATAGATAGGTAGGGGAAGAATCAGAATGATCTTGCATGGAGCAAAGATTTTCTGATTCTTTTTTGTATGAACAGGACAGCTTCCTAAAGGTGTTATTGACTAAAATGAAAAAGAAAAAATCCCCACTGATGGAAGTTACCTATTATAATAGAAATATTATTTATAATTTTCTGTTGATTTACAAGGAAGGAGTATTTGATGAATAACGAAGAATTAATAACGATGCAACAGTTAAATAAATCTCATATGAATGACTTGCTTTCCTTAGCTACTATTGTTGGCTGGGATTATGACTTGGAAGAAATCCAAACTCTACTCGTTTCCGGAACTATGTTTGGTCACATAACGTTAGAGAAGATAGTAGTATCCTGTGCTGCAATTATTCCTTATGGAGCTAAGCTAGCATCTATCGGCATGGTAATTGTTCACCCGAACTATCGAGGAAGAGGACTAGCGAAAGTGTTGCTGATTCATTGTATGAACCAATTGCCAAGAAATATGGCTCTTATGTTAATTGCGACAAAAGAAGGCAGACCTGTTTATGAAAAATTATCGTTTAAGGAATATAGCCATGTAACAAAGCTTCTTGGGAAAGGTAAGCAAATGAAGCTTGTATTAGATGGCTATACTATACATCAATTCGTGAAAACAGATTTAGAAGAAATGCTTGTATTAGACCAAGCAGCATTTGGAAGTTCAAGAGTGCTGTTCCTAGAGAACAGAATAAAACAGGCAAAAGATTCACTTGTACTAAAGGATAGAAAAGGAGTAATGGTTGGATATGCTCTTACTGTAAAAAAACCTAGTAATCTAGTTATCGGTCCTATTGTAGCACAAGATGATGAACAGGCAATTCTCCTTATTAAGACAATCATTGCAAACAATCAAGGAAGTATAAGAATAGATATAGTGGAAGGAAAAAACACCATAATGGAAGAGCTACAGAAGCTAGGATTTCAAATAGTAAATCGTCCTCCAGTAATGGTGAAAAATATCGAAGCATTCCCAAAAAGAAATAATTGCTTATATGCGATTGCAGCACAGGCTTATGGATAATCATAAAAGAATAAAAGATGTAAAGGAAGTAATGGTAGACGGAGAAAAGAGTTGATTTTAAGAAAGAGAAAATGATATTAGTCATTTTCTCTTTCTGTTTATATGTGCCATTATATCTGACTTTAAATAAATCCTTTCTTTGTTGCCTACTTTTAGAGGGTCTAAAATCCCTTTTTTAACACATTCGTGGATATATTGCCGAGTGCATCCTAATAGCTCGGTAACTTCTGAGGTAGAGATTAATTCCTTTTCTAAATCCTTTCGTAGTTCCATATCATTTTCAAATCGAATCATGATAATCGTTCCAATCTTTTCATAATATTTTATGTAGTAGTATTATTCTATACCCAAAAATAAACTAACTAACCATTCCTACGCAAAATTTAAATGTGCCTAATCTTCCTGTTTCTATCGCACTATTCTGTAGAATTCTCCGAATAATAGACAATAATTTTGATGTTATTGCTACGTAATAAAGTATATATTTTCCAAGTGGAAATAGATATAATAATGAAGAAAGCCAAAAAAATGGAGGCATATATGTTCAAAAATAAGTTAGGTAAGATAAGATCTGGTTGGATTATTTTGTTAGCTTTATTGGCTACAATGATAGCACAATTGATTCTTTCAGCCCCAGGTATGATTATAGCTGTCATTATTGAATCTCAAATTAATCCTGATATTTCTGATGAAATGATTAATCAGGTATTAGATGGTTCTCCCCTCTCTCTTTTGTCTCAGGGAATAGGGATGATCGGTGGTATCGCAATCTTGTTTCTTTTATGGAAGTTTGTTAATAAGAAGAGAATTTCAGAAATGGGTTTTAAAAAGTTTTCTCCAGATTTTTTCACTGGTTTAGCTCTTGGTGCAGTGTCTATCGTCGTTATATTTTTAATTCTATTATTCACAAAAAATATAGAGATAGCTAATTCAATTGGTTCGCCACATTTTTCTACTTACACAATAGCCTATCTTTTATTTTTTATATTAGTAGGGTTTTCAGAGGAACTAACGTTTAGAGGCTATATAATGTCCACGCTTGCGGATAACGGTAACTCTAAAACTGTCGTATATATCATCTCAGCATTTATTTTTGGCATTGCACATATGTGGAATCCGAATGTCGCCATCCTCGGAATTGTTAATATTTTTCTAGTAGGGCTCTTGTTTGCCTATATGTATGATAAGACAAAAAGCCTATGGATGCCGATTGGCTATCATATAACGTGGAATTATTTCCAAGGAAATGTGTTTGGCTTCCCAGTTAGTGGAACGACTCCATATGGCCTTTACGGTATTGATGTTTCTATGGGAAATGATTGGTTAACAGGTGGTTCCTTTGGTCTAGAAGGAGGAATACTAGCTACTTTAATGATTGCTTGTGGCTACATTGTGACCAATTTATATACAAAGAAAAGATTAGCATAGTGTTCATTTAAATCTTATACGGAGAAAAAGTAATATTCTCATAGAATAATTGCTTAATTTACGTTATAATAAGTCGAGTTAAACCAATTATATAGCAAAATCCGTATGTTACGGTGGAGGTTCTAGCTACCCTCTTTAAAAAACTAAGAAAAACAGGACTGCTTTCTTAGTAGTGCTGTTTTTTCTATATGAAGGAGATTTTGGAAATGAAAAACGAAAAAGCGGTTGTTGTATTTAGTGGTGGTCAAGATAGCACTACCTGTCTATTTTGGGCAATGAAAAACTTCAAAGAAGTAGTAGCTGTTACGTTTGACTACAATCAAAGACATATTACAGAAATTGAATGTGCGAAAAAGATTACAGAAGAGCTTGGCATTAAACATCATATTCTTGATATGTCCTTGCTAAATCAGCTTGCGCCAAATGCTTTAACAAGAGACGATATTGCGGTTGAAGAAGGAAAAGATGGCGCATTGCCTTCTACTTTTGTTCCTGGACGCAATTTATTATTTATGTCATTCGCGGGTGTATTAGCAAGCCAGATTGAAGCAAAACATATTGTAACTGGCGTTTGTGAGACAGATTTTAGTGGCTATCCAGATTGCCGTGACATTTTTATTAAATCATTGAATGTAACTTTAAACCTTTCAATGGACAATCAATTTGTCATTCATACTCCACTAATGTGGTTAAATAAAGCAGAAACCTGGGGGCTTGCAGATGAGTTAGGTGCGTTCGAATTTGTTCGCGAAAAGACACTAACATGTTATAACGGAATGGTTGCAGATGGCTGTGGAGAATGTCCTGCTTGTAAGCTACGTAAAAAAGGCTTGGATGATTATTTAGCTGTTCGAAAGGGGGTATAAGAGAATGCATGATTTTCGAATAGTTGATAGATTGCAAAAGTTTGGGGAGGATATTTCTTCTAAGCAATTAAAATATCATCATAAGCGCGTTATGGTTAGCAAAGAGTTTACCTTTGATGCATCACATCACTTGCATGCCTACGAAGGTAAATGCATGAATCTTCATGGACATACGTATAAGGTTGTTTTCGGTATTAGCGGATATTTAGATGACCGTGGATTGATGATTGATTTTGGTGATATTAAGAAGATATGGAAAAAGGAAATCGAAATTTATTTGGATCATCGTTATTTAAATGAAACACTTCCACCAATGAATACAACTGCAGAAAATATTGTTTATTGGATATTTGAAAAAATGGAAGAAGCATTGAAAAAGGATGAGATGAAACAAGCAAATAATGGGGCAAGAGTGGAATTTGTGCGTCTCTTTGAAACTCCTACTAGTTATGCAGAAATGAGAAGGGAGTGGATTGGAGAGTGAGTAAAGTACCTGTAATGGAGATATTCGGACCAACGATTCAAGGAGAAGGAATGGTCATTGGTCAAAAAACGATGTTTGTCAGAACGGCAGGTTGCGATTATTCCTGTGCTTGGTGTGATTCTGCTTTTACATGGGATGGAAGCGGGAAAGATCTAATTAAGCAAATGCAGGCTGAAGAAATATGGGATGAATTAGTTCGCTTAGGCGGCAATGGCTTCTCATTTGTAACACTGTCTGGAGGGAATCCTGCCCTATTGAAAAATCTTTCTTTTCTGGTAGATTTATTAAAAGAAAAAGGAATAAAAATCGGTCTTGAAACGCAGGGAAGTAAATGGCAGGATTGGTTTGTGGATATTGATGAGCTAACTATTTCACCAAAACCGCCTAGCTCGAAAATGAACACGGATTTTGACATATTAGATGCGATTATGCAAAGATTAAGAGATGCAAATCGAAGTAATTATATGAGTCTAAAGGTAGTTGTATTTTCAGACGAAGATTATGAATATGCGAAAAAGGTTCATCTACGTTATCCAGATGTTCCTTTTTTCCTGCAGGTTGGTAACGAAGATAATAAAACTATCGATAACGCGCAATTAGTACAGCAATTACTGACTAAATACGAGTGGCTGATTGATAAAACAATGCTTGATCATGAGTTCAAAAATGTAAAGGTACTTCCACAGCTACATACGTATATTTGGGGAAATAAGCGTGGAGTGTAGACAACCGGGAAGACATTTAGGAGGATTACGGAATGAGTAAAATGAATATTCCTCAAATAGAGGAAGCAATTCGCTTATTATTAGAAGCGGTTGGAGAGGATCCTAATAGAGAAGGATTATTGGATACTCCAAAACGTGTAGCAAAAATGTATGAAGAGGTTTTTTCGGGACTTACAATCGATCCAAAAGAATATTTTGAAACGATTTTTCATGAAGACCATGAAGAATTGGTATTAGTGAAGGATATTCCCTTTTACTCCATGTGTGAGCATCACTTAGTTCCTTTTTACGGAAAAGCACATGTAGCTTATATTCCTAAGGGAGGAAGAGTCGCTGGATTAAGCAAACTTGCAAGAGCAGTCGAGGCAGTTTCGAAACGTCCGCAGCTTCAAGAGAGAATTACGTCCACTGTTGCAGATACAATGATGGAAACACTTGAACCACATGGAGTGATGGTTGTAGTGGAAGCAGAGCATATGTGTATGACCATGCGTGGGGTGAAAAAGCCTGGTGCTAGCACAGTTACTTCTGCAGTTCGTGGTGTTTTCCAAACAGACAGTGATAAGCGTGCAGAAGTATTTGCGATGATTAAATAGGCATGACATTTGTATTGAATTTTTGAAAAAATCCTGTTATTAGCAGGATTTTTTTTATTAACTTATATGCTTTTCAATAAACCTTCTATACAAAAGTGAGTGAGAAATTTGGTAAGAAAAAAGGAACTTTTCCATCTATTAACGAGTCTTTATAGATAAAGGGAGGTGTTCGAAATTAGTGTGTTAAACGAAAGGGAAATTTATGAAATCTTTTTTGAAAAGGTATTTAAAACAACTTTTTATATTTTAAAAAATGAGGAGCTAGCGAAGGATGCTACACATGATACCTTTATAAAGGTGTTTAAAAATCTTGGAAAGATAAATAAACCCTCAAGTCTGAATGCTTGGATAACTACAATTGCTACACGTACTGCTATTGATATCTATAATAAAAATAAAAGACAATCGGCCTATATGTTTGAAGAAGAAAACTATGTCTTAAATTCTGATGATTCTAATTATCAGAAAGATGAATTAGAAAATTATTTAGCTAACTTACCACCTGAACATAAACAAGTCTTAATTTTAAAGTATATGGATGATCTTACGGAGAAAGAAATAGCTAAGCTACTTTCCATTAAATTAGGAACAGTCAAATCAAGAATATTTCGTGCGAAACAAAAAATATTTGAACAGTACCAAACAGGAGGTGAAGGTAGAAGTGACGAATAATCAAGAAGAAATAATAAAGGAACAATTAGAAAAGGAACTTAACTCTATTAAAGTACCTAATGGAGTTAAGGAAGAGTTATGGATACAGGTTTCTTCGACTCGGAAAAAGAGTGGGATATCATTCAGATTACTCCCATATTTAGCTGCTGTAGCATTTATCATTATCCTAATACCACTTGGATTAAGTACATTACCCTATGATTCAGACTCCAATCAAAAGGATTATATAACAAAACAAGAAGAAGAGAATATAAAAACAATCGAAGCTGTTATAAAAAATAACTTTACAAGTCCAGATGAAGAATGGGAAAAAATAATGAATAATACAGATACAGAAGAGGAGGGAGAAATTAAAGGGTTAAGGGAATATGAAAAGGCTTTATATAGAGAATATTTTGCAAGTGATAGAGCATTCGATGAATATATATCAATCTACGGTTCGGTAGTATGGATTGAACCTGAGAGACATCATTACAAGTTAAGGGCACTGGATATTAAATGTGAAAAAACCAATTCAGCGGAAATTATTTATAATTTTTCTGCGAAAGTAGAATATCAAAAGGAAGGCAGTACCTCAGCAGCAGTAGGAATGATTACTGGGCAAGCAAATCTAAATGAAGAACATAAAATAGAAGCTATGAATATCAATTACTTTGAACTTATCGATCAATTAAGCAAATAAATTAAAAAAAGTAAGGTGATTCACAAAAATTGTTATTTTTTAAAAGTATATTTTAATCCGAAAGTGGAATGGTTCGGAATACATTTAACAATTGAGATGAACTTGATACAATGCTTAACTTCATAATAAACCATCAAATATGTGAAACTGTCAAAACAAAAAAGCAAAGCACATCCATTAAAAGGATACTATGATGGACAATAAGTACTGTACAAATAAAAAAGCTGTCAAGTCAGTTGACATTTGCAGTGCCGTTTTGAGTATCGAGGGTTCGAGAGGATCCGCACTTATTTGTTGGGGTATAAGGAAAAGCATCTGAGTTGAAAAATAGACGGAAAAATTTCGCTTATATAGTAATTATTATTAAAGAATGCTTAAATAGACGGAAAGATTCCGTCTATTGACTCGAAAAATGCGAAGAAGGGAGATTTTACTTTGCGTAATCGGAAAACCTCCCCTTATTTACCCCGAAACAAGCTCATTTCTGCATTTAACCGGAAAATCTCCGCTTATTTTCCTTTTGCAGGTTACTTGATTCAGGACAAAACCTTTTTTTAAAAGGGGGTGAGTCCAAGAGGCCATCGTTTTAATGCCTTACGGCGAACCATACCAAAAGTAAGTGAGACTTTATATAAATAAGGATTTTGCATTCCAAATAAAGAAACTCGCCAATTCCAATGGCGAGTTTTCCATTTTATATACTAATAACGATGCCAAAGCTACTGTCAGATTGGCACCCACTTTAAGAAAAACACCTCAAAACAGAAACCTTTGTTAAATAAAACTTTGTTTTTTTATGCGATAGTTTCAGAAGCATTGATGTCGTTAGACTGGTATTTTTTCGTATCTAATTCACCGAGTGTTTTACTTGTTACAACACCAGAAACCATGGATCCACTCACGTTTAAAGCAGTACGACCCATATCAATTAATGGTTCAACAGAGATTAATACCCCAGCTAAAGCAACTGGTAAGTTTAATGTAGAAAGAACGATCAATGTTGCAAATGTTGCTCCTCCGCCAACTCCAGCTACCCCAAAAGAACTGATCATAACAACAATAATTAAAGTTGCGATGAACGAAGGGGATAAAGGATTAATCCCTTGTGTCGGTGCAATCATAACTGCAAGCATTGCTGGATAGATTCCAGCACAGCCATTTTGCCCAATAGATACTCCAAAGGATGCAGAGAAGTTTGCAATAGATTCAGGTACACCTAGTTTATTTTTTTGTGCCTCAATGTTTAAGGGCATTGTCCCTGCACTAGTACGTGATGTAAAGGCAAAAGTAAGAACTGGCCAAACCTTTTTCACATATTGTTTTGGGCTTAGTCCCATAATAGCAAGAATGATTAAATGAATAATAAACATCGCAATTAACGCAACATACGAAGCAATAACAAATTTACCTAGCTTCACAATGGCATCGAAGTTACTTCCTGCAACGGTCTTTGCCATTAATGCAAGGATTCCATATGGAGTTAATCGTAGAACTAATGTTACAATTCGCATAACAACCGTATGTATAGCCTCGACGATTTTTTGAAAAAATGCTGCCTGTTCTGGATTTTTTCTTTTAATACCAAGGAAAGCAACTCCAACAAATGCGGCGAATATAACCACTGCTATCGTAGATGTTGGTCTAGCACCTGTTAAATCTTGAAATGGGTTAGCAGGTAAAAAGCTAAGAATTTTTTGTGGCACTGTTGTGCTTTGGACTTCTCCTAAAGTTTCTTCTAGTTGTTGTCCACGAAGGATTTCTGCATCTCCAGCACTTACATCAATTGCTTTTAGGTCAAAGCCAGCTGTTGTGGCAATACCAATTCCAGCAGAAATAGCTGTTGTAATTAATAGTGTTCCAATTACAAGACCGCTGATCTTGCCAAGATTAGCTGATTTTTCAAGCTTTGTGAATGCTGCAATGATCGAAATAAAGACTAGCGGCATAACAATCATTTGTAATAGCTTTACATATCCGCTTCCGACTATACCAAACCAATCATTTGTATTCGTGATTACCTCAGAAGTAGGATCATAAATCAATTGTAGGATAGCTCCGAATACAACCCCAAGTCCTAATCCTGTAAACACACGTTTAGAAAAGGAAATATGTTTCTTTTGCATGTAGAAAAGAACGCTAAGCAAAATAAGTAAGATGATAATGTTTAAAATAGTGAATAAGTTCAATGCTATGTCCTCCTTTAATTTTGTTAATTCATATAGGTTAAATAGGAATTAATTAAATTCTTTAAAATCCTACCATTGTTTATCACATTTGTAAATAAAAATTTTGAGAAAGGAGGAATTATGATACTTAATATATGGTGCTTTTATTCTTGTTAATCAATTAGCAAATATGGTGAAGATAAAATACATGATGAATAGTGTTTGTTACAGAACTTTCTGTTAAAATAAAAAGCAAATAAGGCTATATGGGGGATTAGGATGTATACAATCGATTATCATTCTCCAATTGGAGTAATAGAAATAAGTGGAACGGAAAAGGCTGTTTCTTCTATCTTATTTTCGGAAAAAGAACTGGCAGAAAATCTGATTAATGCATCTACACCAAATGTATTAGTTACGTGCTCCAAGCAAATAGATGACTATTTTAAAGGGAAGCGCCGTGACTTTTCCTTCCCGATGGAAATAGGGGGGACACCTTTCCAAAAGCAAGTTTGGGACGCGTTAACGACTATTCCGTATGCTGGTACTGGATCCTATAAAGATATCGCCAACAACATAGGGAACGAAAAGGCAGTACGAGCAGTTGGAAGTGCAAATGGAAAAAATAAGCTATGTATTGTCATTCCTTGTCACCGAATTATAGGTGCAAATGGAACCCTAACTGGGTATGCTGGTGGCTTATGGAGAAAAGAATGGTTGCTTAGTCATGAGCAAAAATTTAAGCGAACAATCTAATAAGGAAAAGAAAAGAAGCAGAAAATCCTCCATTAATAAGAAGATTTTCTGCTTCTTTTTTAGAACTTAAAAAAGCTCTATAAGAGTACCAGCTCCACCTGCGCTGCGTACGATGATAACCACTGATGTTATCCAACCTAATGTATATTATATTTGAAAACGATTACAAAAGCAAATATTGTGAATGCCTGAGCGAATTATTCCGAATATTATTATTAATTAGGATAATATTCCCATTTGATATAAGGGAGGGAAAAGGGCTGTTTTGAAGTATTTTTCACCTATAATATTTAGCATAAATTATTGGTAATAGAAAATCCTATAGGAAAAAAGGAGGTACTATATGGAAGAGCAAAAAGGAACGAATCTATCCAACTATGATAGCGTAACAGACAGAGTTATTGCTGAAGATTCAGACGTGCTTAGTGTATCGATTAAAACAAATCTTGACCCTAAAAATGTGCTGAAAGACAACCCTTATTTTGATAAATCGAAAACCTACAGCGAAGAAGAATTGGAAAAGTTAAAGAAATTTTTTGGAGGGTAGGAACAATTATTCCATAGAAGGAATGGAAAGACGCATAAAACGAAACTCCTTATGTAGATCATCTCTGATTTGTTTCATACAAGTCAGCTACGGAGGAGTTTTTTTATTTTCAAGAAAAAGATTAGTTATCCTTAAGTTTCTTTTCTTGCTTTTTTATACAGAAAGTGATTAAATGTATATACTTGTTTTTTATACTATACGGTATAAAAAACAGATGGATTAGATTATTAATAAGAAGTAATTCTTATGATTTATTATTAATAGAAACTATTGTGAAATCGTTATATATATATAGCTAGTACAGAAAATGAGAAAGGAGCGCTTTAAAGATGGGGATTGTAGTTGTAGAAATTTGTGACGGAAGCCTGATTACGGAAATAGATTTAGAAAAAATAATAGAATCAAAATATCCAGAAGTGGCAGTGATTGAAAGCAGCTGTCTTTCATTTTGTGGCATGTGTGCGAAACGGCCATATGCCATTGTAAACGGAAAAAGAATTTTTGCGAAAACCACAGAAGAATGCCTCCAATTAATTATGAAGCAAATTGAAGCTGAATTAGCTATTTTTGCATAATATCTTAAAAAGGGAAGTCTTTAAGCAAATAGTGCTTAAAGACTTCCCTTTTCTATTTTCCTTATTTTAAGAAACAAACTGCACTAAAAATTTACAGTGGTTATCTCCTTCAGTACGGCAACATGTTCTGCTTACTGTATTTGTTCCTAGCACATTTTTTAGCATTTCTGTCTCACAGCGACAAGCTACTTTAAACTCCTTTGCTACTTCTAAGATAGGACAATTGTATTCTGTTATTTCAAAAGTATGGTCGTCCACTTTCGATAAATCTGCCATATATCCTTTTTCATTTTGAATCTCAACCATTTCCTGCATTTTCTCAGAAGGAGTCTTGTCACTCATCCGAGAGATATATTCATTTGTAAGCCGTTCTTCCCGTTTATTAAATAGCTGCTGAACAGAATCATCACCATACAGCTCTTTCACATCATTCAATAAATCTATACTAATTCCTTCATAGCTTTTCGGGAAAAAATACTCTGCCCTTTCTGCCAGAGTATAGCTTTGAATAGGACGTCCCATTGGCTGTTTTATTAGTTCTGATTGAATCAATCCATCTTTTTCTAAAATTGTTAAGTGCTTTCGCACGGCCATATGTGTAATTTGCAAACGATCTGTAAACTCATTTACCGTTAAAGCTCCTTCTTTTTTTAGGAAATGAAGGATTTTATCTTTTGTAGTTTTTTGTTTAGTGGTCATCATAAACCTCCATTCTATACATTGGAGAGAAAATATAAGTAAATTAAAATGTAGTAAAATTTATTATACCAGATAGTATAAAATGTTGAAAGCAGTTAATGTGTACAAAGTCTGTAAAGATATATTTACAAAATTCAGAAGTAAAAAGGATTGCATTTTTTCTTACCTTGGTTTATTGTTTAATTATACTTTTTAAACCGTTAAGTATAAAAATAAAAATATTGGAGGAATTACAAATGACTACATATTCATTACCAGCTTTATCTTACGAATTTAACGCTTTAGAGCCACATATCGATCAACAAACAATGGAAATCCATTACGGAAAACATCATCAAACATATGTCAATAATTTAAATGCCGCACTTGAAGGGCAGGAAGCATTACAAGCAAAATCATTAGAGGAACTATTAAGTAATCTTGATGAAGTCCCAGAACAAATTAGAACAGCGGTTAGAAATAATGGTGGAGGTCATTTAAATCATTCTTTATTTTGGGAAGTAATTGCTCCTGCTACAGGAGAAAATGCTCCTTCTGGTGAACTAGCAGAAGCAATCACTAAAGCATTTGGAAGCATTGATGCATTTAAACAGCAGTTTACTGCAGCAGCTACAACTAGATTTGGATCTGGTTGGGCATGGCTTGTTGTTGACAAAGAAGGTAACTTGAAAGTAACAAGCACACCAAATCAAGATAATCCAATTATGGATGGAGAACGTGCAATCCTAGGTTTAGATGTTTGGGAGCATGCATATTACTTAAATTATCAAAACAGAAGACCTGAATACATTTCCAATTTCTTCTCTATTATTAATTGGAGTGTAGTTGCTCGGAAATTTGCTAATAATAACGAATAAGATAACGAAGATTAAGTGTTTCATGCTTATCTTTAAGCTTGGAGGATAATATGAAGCTTGTAGGAATTTCCGGCTCATTAGTGGGTGCAAAAACTTCCAAAGCAGTAAATGAAGTTTTAGTTGCAGCTAAGTCGCTTGATCCAGCCGTTCAAGTGGAGTTGATTGATTTAAGAGAGTATGAGATTGAATTTGTTAACGGTGCTCCACTTAGCTATTATAATGATGATACGATTAAAGTAGTAAACACTATATTAGCAGCAGATGCTCTTGTTATAGGAACGCCTGTATATCAAGCTTCCATAACAGGCGTATTAAAGAATCTTTTTGATCATCTACCAGTAGATGCGTTTAAATCAAAAGTGACAGGAATGGTTATCACAGGCGGTACAGATAAACATTTTCTTGTGATGGAATACCAATTAAAGCCAATTCTTACGTATTTCAAAAGTTTGGTTACCGTACAAAATGTTTTTGTGCATAATGATTATTTTGATGATGAAAACGAAATAACAGATGATGATGTTAAAAAGCGAATGGCTAAATTAGCGGAGGAAATTGTTTATTTAAAGCGCTAGTTTAAGCTTATCTATATGACCACATGACAGATCTGCTATATATTAGTAGGTCTGTTTTTTATTATTTAAAAGGGTTCTTGCTTGTTTTAGCTCCACTAAATTATGGAACAGGTACTTGACATCTAATCTTATTTCTTTCAATGTATAAAGTAATAACGAACGATAGGTGAATACGATGGAAATTAAAACTTTATTAATTGCACCATATCCTGCATTGGAGCATGTAATGGAAGAATGTATAAAAATTGATCATGAACTTAATATGCATATTGAATTGGCGAATCTACAGGAGGCAATTCCAATTGCAAAAGAGGCGGAAAAGCAAGGAATTGAGATAATAATAAGCCGTGGGGGAACGGCACAATTAATAGAGCAAGAAGTGAATATTCCAGTTGTTGATATACATGTTTCTGGCTATGATATGCTACGCGTACTGACCTTGGCAAATGATTATCCAGGAAAAAAAGCAATTGTTGGGTTCTCTAACATTACCATTGGAGCTAAAGCAATAACAGATTTGTTAGAAATTCCAATTGAGGTATTTACGATTGAGGATGCAAAAGAAGTTGAACCATTGGTGAATCAATTGAAAATAGATGGCTATCAATTAATCATTGGGGACGTTATTACACGGGATGCAGCAGCTAAGTATAATCTAGAAGGGATACTGATACAATCAGGAAGAGAAGCTATATTTGAAGCCATTAAAGAAGTTAAGAGCATTTACCGAATGCTGAGAAAGCAACGTTTGCAAATGACTATTATGCAAACCGCCATAGAGAGACAATTATTGGATGTTATTGTAGTGAATGGTGAAGGGACTATTGTCTATGAAAACTGGGCAATATTCGATCGTACGCAAGTTCCAATAAAAAAATTGATAAATGTGATACATAAAAAAAAATATATTCAAGAAGAACTAGATATAATAGAGACGAATCAGCATAAAAGAATAAAACAGATGATTGTTCCAATAAATTTTGAGGGAGAGAATCATTATTTGTTTGCATTCTCTTTATTAGATGAATTAGTGCCGGAAAATCCTTTGCATATTATAGATGTCCAAACTCAACCGGTGATTATCTCTAAAAGTGAGAAGATGAAGAGATGTATCGATAAGATAGATAGTAATCTTAATAATAATTATTGGATACTAATAGGGAAATCGGGCACTGGAAAAAAACAAATTTCAAAA
The DNA here is from genome assembly GCF_001076885.1 of Bacillus sp. 522_BSPC. Lineage (GTDB taxonomy): Bacteria > Bacillota > Bacilli > Bacillales > Cytobacillaceae > Niallia > Niallia hominis. The sequence goes on along the minus strand of NZ_JVDT01000073.1, from coordinate 8,819 downwards.
CTTATTCATTACAAAAAAAATAGGGGGATTGGTTTTTTAGGAATCCTATCTGCAGCTGCATTCCTTACGATGAAAAATCAAATAGACTCGGATATAAAATCGATATATTTTAATGAAATCGAAATGTTAAATGCTAGCGAGTTAAGATTATTTATTGGAAAAGTAAAGAAGTTACATGCTTTGGGGATAACAGTGATTATTGCAATAGATACGATAGACACTGAAATATATCACTCTCTTTCTTATACTGTTTTCATACGTATTGATTTACCAGCATTGTCTGAGCGGAAAGAGGATATAAGGCCATTAGTAGCATTTTTTTTAGCTGCTTTTCATGCGGAATTTGGAACTTCAGCAATTAAAATAAAGGAAGATGCTATGGAGATATTGGAATCCTATACCTGGCCAGGCAATGTGGAAGAATTATATATTCTTATTCGTGATGCTGTAAAGGAAGAGAAGGGGTTCGTAATCGGGAAGAGGTTAATTCAACTGCTTTTAGGGGATAGGTTAAATAAATTAGAAAGTAAAGATAATGAATTTTTACAAGGTACTTTAGTAGAAATTGAAAAAAGAATTATTGATACAGTCATGGAAGAAGAGCAATATAATCAAACAAAAGTTGCAGAAAGACTAGGGATAAATCGAACGACTCTATGGAGAAAGCTGAAACAATAAATTTTCAGCTTTTTTTTGTTCTTAGTGTTTAATTTTGCAACGTTTTATACTATTTTCATTGTGTTAATAAATGAAAGCAATTACAATTACTATTGTAAACGATTACTTATTGTTTTAAATTGAAACATACTAAAAGGAGTGTTAAAATTATGAAGATAAAAGAAACGTTGGATCGGATTCCTGGAGGGATGATGGTAGTTCCGTTGCTAATTGCAGCACTGTTAAATACATTCACTCCCAATCTTCTAAGAATTGGAAATTTTACAGAGGCTTTATTTGTTAATGGGGCACCTACTTTAATTGCATTATTTCTTTTATGTACTGGAGCACAAATCAATGTAAAATCTTTTGGAGTTTCTGTTGGGAAAGGGGCAACTTTATTACTAACAAAATGGGTAGTTGGTGCCGTCTTTGGATTATTAGCGTATCTATTTGCTGGAGATAATGGTCTTTGGTTAGGTTTAGCACCTATTGCAGTTATTGCCGCAATGACAAATAGTAATGGTGGATTATTTGTTGCATTAGTTGGTCAGTACGGCAGTAAAGAAGACCGAGCAGCTTATTCACTTTTAGCTCTTAATGATGGACCTTTTTTAACAATGGTTGCTTTATCAATCTTTGGTGCGATGGGATTTGTTGATGGATTGTTTTCTGTTACTTCCTTTATTTCCGTGCTTCTTCCTATTGTTGTCGGGATGGTGTTAGGGAATTTAGATGATAAAATCAGAGAATTTTTAGATAGCGGAAGTTCTATGTTAATTCCATTCTTTGCTTTTGCTCTTGGAATGGGGATTAATTTCTCTGCCATTATAGAAGGTGGTTTAGCAGGAATCATTCTAGGATTATTAACTGTTTTTGTAACAGGAACAGCTGGTTATTATGTATTTAAACTTCTAAAATGGAATCCAATTGTTGGAGCCGCGGAAGGTTCAACAGCTGGAAATGCGGTGGCAACTCCGGCAGTAATAGCAGCTGCAAATGTCAGCTTCGCATCAGTGGTGGATATTGCAACAGTTCAGGTTGCTGCTTCTGTGGTGACCACAGCAATACTACTTCCAATCTATGTAGGATTCTTAGTGAAAAGATTAGAAAAAAAGGATATAAATTTGAGGAACAAGGTATCAAAATGTAAGGTAAGGATGTGTTCGACTTGAGAAATAAAATGGGCATTATTTCAGATGATTTAACAGGCGCTAATGATTCAGGTGTTCAACTGGCGATGAAAGATTTGTCAACTACTGTAGTGTTTGATGTTAAAAATTCGTCTGAAAACGCAGATTCTGATGTTCTTATATTAGATACGGATAGCAGAGCAAAAAACGAAGAAGAAGCATATCAGTCTGTAGTAGAGGCTGCTACATTTCTAAAAAAAAGAGGGTATCAACATATATATAAGAAGGTTGATTCCACGCTAAGAGGGAACATAGAAGCTGAACTTACAGCGATAGAAGCTGTTTATGAGCCAGAGGTCATTGTTATTGCTCCAGCCTATCCCAAAATGGGACGTCAAACCATCAATGGGCATCATTTTGTAGGCGGTGTCATCATAACAGAAACTGAATTTTCAAACGATCCGAAGACACCAGTGGAAGAATCCTATCTACTAAAGCTCTTAAATCCAACAGATAATAGGAAAATTAAACTATTAAATAAGGAAATTTGGCATAAATCTAAGGAAGAGATAGATAGCATCATACGCTCTTCGATAGAGGAAGGTAATAAATGGTTTGTTTGTGATGCGGAAACAGAAGAGGATCTTTTCCATATCGCAGAACTGTTTGTAAGGATAAATAAATCAATCGTATGGGCAGGATCAGCTGGACTAATTGAGTATTTGCCAGAAATATTAAACCTAAATTCTGCTTCTGTAAAAGATACAGAAGAAATGGAAATTAATCATACACTTATTGTTTCAGGAAGTTTATCTCAAGTAACCAAAAAGCAATTATGCAAGGTTGAGAGTTTTACAAATTCCTATTTTCTGAAAATTAATCCAGTTGATTTAGTTAATCAAATATATAGATTGGATGAGCTTGCGAATAAAGTTGAGCAACATGAGGGCTGTAAACATTTTGTGCTTTATGTGGAAGCTGATGATACTAACAGAACGAGTGCGGTAGAAGCTGGTAAGAAGCTTTGTTTAAGTAAAACTGATGTAAGTGAGGCAATATCGAACGGTTTGGGGATTATTGCAAACCATTTATTAAAGGCTTTTCCTACTATCAAAGGTTTAGTGTTAACAGGTGGAGATACAGCCAAGGCAGTATGTCGAGCACTAGGTGTTACGGAAATGGAATTGTATTTGGAGATTGAGGCAGGACTTCCCTTTGGTAAAATTAGAACAGAGATTAATAGTTATTGGGCGGTTACTAAGGCTGGTGGATTTGGGGCAGAAGAATCATTAATAAAAGCATTAGAATTTATGATTAACAAAAGAAGGGTGATAGTATGAGTAAATTAAAACCAATAGTAGGTATAACAATGGGAGATGCAGCAGGTGTTGGTCCAGAGATTATTCTAAAGAGTCTCGGTAAAGAGGAAATGTATGATATTAGCCGACCTTTAGTAATTGGTGATAGTAAAATTTTAGAAAGAGCAAAACAGTTTGTAAATAGCGAGTTGATAATAAAGAATATATCTGTAGAAGACATTGCAGAAGTATCTTATCATTATGGTACAGTTTATTGTTTAAATCTAAATTTATTGGATGAAACGCTTCCTATTGGTACAGTATCTCCAGAAGCAGGGAATGCAGCATTTCAATATCTTGCTAAAGCAATTGAGCTTGCAAAAGAAGAGAAAATTCACGCCATTTGCACGGCACCTTTAAATAAAGAGGCATTGCATAAAGGTGGACATAAATATCCAGGTCATACAGAAATTTTAGCTGATCTTACTGGAACACAAGATTTCTCTATGATGCTTTCTGCACCTAACCTAAAAGTTATTCATGTAACAACACATGTTGGGATTATTGATGCAGTAAAAATGATAAATCCAGAACGTGTTTATCATGTTATTAAACTCGCACATGATACGTTGCAAAAAGCAGGAATTGAAAACCCTAAAATTGCAGTATGTGGTATAAATCCGCATGCTGGTGAAAATGGATTATTTGGTTATGGAGAAGAAGAAGAGAAAGTAATCCCTGGTGTAGAGAAGGCACAAAGTGAGGGCATAGAAGCAGTTGGCCCACTTCCAGCAGATACATTATTTTTCCGAGCAGTTCGCGGAGATTTTGATATTGTTGTAGCAATGTATCATGACCAAGGACATGGTCCAGTGAAAGTATTGGGATTAGACGCAGGAGTAAATATTACGGTTGGTTTGCCAATTATTCGAACAAGTGTGGACCACGGGACAGCATTTGACATTGCAGGTAAGGGGATTGCGGATGAAAAAAGCTTAATGGAAGCAATGCGTCAGGCTGTTGAATTAGCTCCTAAGTTGTGATCAAAGTAGTCTCTATAATCTGGTAAAGAAGATGTAGATAGTCAAGTTTTTTTGAGATAAATAAATTTGGCCTCACACTCTAATGAGTGGAGGCTTTTTCTTTACGTCGATATTCAAAAGGAGTATAGTTTGTCTCTTTTTTAAACAGTTTAGTAAAGTAAGAGTAATTCCCATAACCAACTTTATCGGAGATGATATGAACTGGCAAGGTTGTTTGAATGAGTAACGTCTTAGCGAGTTCTACTCTTTTTTTAATGATATAGTTGACAAGAGAGAGGCCCTTTTCTTTCTTGAAAATTCTTGCAATATAATCTGGACTTAAGTACACAATTTTTGCAATGCTATCTCTTGTGATATTTTCATGATAATGTGCATCAATATAATCGCAAATGGTATTTACAACAGATTTCTGTGAATGAATAAAGTCTAAATAATGGAGTGAAGTATCTGCTAAATAGGTAATATAAATCATCATATCATCAATGGAACGTAATGATTGAGTCTGTAGTAGGTTATTCGTATTTCCATCAAATAATTTGTGAGCGAGCACTTCCTGCTTTTTTAAATGAGTAAACAATAATTGAGTGATGTCTAATCGGAAATTGTGTAATACATTAAGGTTAAGATTATTGGTATCTTTTAAGTAAATTAAATATTGTTCACATTTATTTAGAAACATTTGTTTATTACCGTTTTGAAGATGTTTTTCCCAAATGTCCAAATTAGGTTCTGTATACGGATTTGTTTTCTTTTCATAAGATTGAAAAAACTGAACTGTGTTTCTAAAATCAATCATATCCTCGCTTTTTTGTTGTAGTTGTTTTACTGCTTTGTGAAGTTTTTCTAAAGGTGTAGAAAAACAAAAACTAAAGCGAGTATCTATTAACAAATCATTTCGCAGAGTCTGGATTAAGTTCTGGCATAATGCAATGAATGACTGATAATCGAAATGCTCCTTGGAATTTTTTATAAGAAGTACATATTTTTCTTTATTAATATCTAATCCAACAATACTTTCCAAAGAAAAAGGGGTTTCCTTAAAGGATTCTTCTAAATGGACGTTTAATTTTAAGACCAAGTTTTCATCTATTTCTAAAATAGGAGGTATTTTCTCTTTTAACGAAATCTTATATGGAAATATGTTTAATAGAATTGGCAAAAAGCAGTCATCTGGGGAATAACTTAAATGATTTTTTAGTAATTGTTCTTCCAGTTCTGCTTTAAGCCATTTTGGATTACTTAAATAGGAACTCCAAAAATGATCCACTAGTTTTTGTTTATTTTGTTGCCAATACTGGCCAACTTGGATAGCCTCTTCGCTTTGCTGCCTTATTTTTATTTTTTTTATCGCTTTCAAAATACTAAACTCTAATTTATCGATTTCTATTGGCTTTAAATAGTATTCAAAGCTCTGAAGTTCAATGGCCTTTTGGGCATAATGAAAATCAGCAAAATTTGTTAAAAAAATTGTTTGTATCGAATATCCTTCTTGTCGGACCCATGCTAATAATTCAAGACCGCTACCGTATGGCATTTCTATATCTGAAATAAGCAAGTGGATGTTCTCATTAATAAAGATATTCTTTGCTTGGCGAATATTATGAGCAGTATAAACTTGTTCAATCCCTAGAGTTCCCCAGTTAACTTTTTCCTTCAATAACTTAACGAGAAATCGATCATCATCTACTATTAAGACATTCATTTTTTATTCCTCCAGTAATTGTTTTGGTATAACTAATTGAACAAAAGCTCCATCATTTATTCCATTTGAAAAGGATATAGAAAAGCTATTTCCATAAAACATTTGAAGTCTTTGGATGACATTATTTATTCCGATTTGTTTTCCATTAACTTCTGATAGGGGTAGTTGATTTTGAAGTTTGTTCAGTATATCTAATGGATAACCAGGCCCATTATCTTTTATGGTAATGTTCAATTTTTGTTCGTCTTTTGCAGGGGTAATACTTAGTGAAATGATTAGAGTTTCCTCATAATTTATATCAGAAAATCCATACTTGATACTATTTTCAATAAAAGTTTGCAGAATCAACGGAGGTATTTGCATCTCCTCTATGTTTAGTTGAATGGATGTTTCATAATGAAAAGTAGGACCATGTAATAATTGTTGAATAGAAAGATAATCGCTAATATGATCAAGCTCTTTTTTTAACGAAACAAGGTGATGATTTGTTTGAAAAAGGTATCGAAAGTAACGGGATGTCGCAATAGACATTTTCTTGATTTCGGCAAACATATGCAGTTCTGCCATACTATGAATACTTGATAAACAATTGATATAGAAATGTGGTTTAATCTGTAATCGTAAAAAATCCATCTCTATTCTTTTCTTTTCCAGCTCTTGCTCATAAATATTAATTTTTAATTTTTTTATTTCTTGCATTAGGTTCTTGAATTGTGTATTAGCCTGCTCTAGTTCGATAATGCTGTTGCTTTCAAAATTAATCGTACCGTTACTATTGTTTAGCTCAGATAGATTTTTAGAAAACTTTTGAATAGGAAAGATTAAACGATTTTTTATATAGAGAAAAATAAAAAATAAGATAATGCTAATAACGATAGTTGCAAGAATTAAGAGGACTTGTGTGATAACTACATGTTTAAAGGCACCGAAATGATCTACGTTTATTTGTAAGCTAAACGGCAGTAGTATATTCTTTTCTTCAAATAGTAACTTGCTTGTAAAAAAGGGAGAGGATGCCGCTTCATCTTTTGCCATTTGTTGATCAGTTGTTATTATCGTTTTTCCCTCTTGTTTCATGACGATGGAACCATTACTCCCTAAGTTAAAGCCATTTAAAGGTTTTAATAGATCTTCTGCAGACACTAAACAAACGAAAATTCGATTATCATAGCTTAATAGATGATAAAAATAAAAAGTTTCGTTTATTTTTATCGTTTTCCATGTACTAAATATTTCATATGTATGTAGCGCATCATTTTTAGAGAAAAAGTAATTCTTTGCTTGTAGATAATCTTGATAAGGTAGTTCTATAGGTGAAGCGTTAGAAAAAAACGATTCTTTTTTGAGACCAAGAAAGAACTGAAACTCTTTTCCAATCGAGTATTGAAAGTCATTTACTCTTGTTCGAAAATTACTTAAATTTTGTGGGAAAACGTCCATATCCATATTCTCTTCCATTTCTTCAATTATTGGTTCGTGTACTACTGTCCAAATCATAAAGTGGTCTATCGCGTTTAAATTGGAGCGAACATTTTCTATATAAAATTTGACGGAATTCGTAATGGTATCAATGCTTTGTTTCCTTGTAATAGAGATTGTTAACATACTAATAAACATGTTTATTAGTAAGATAATTACCATAATGATTAAAAGTACTTTTAAATAGTAATTTATAGAGCGGGATGGGTTCTTATCAATGGAACGTATCATTTACTCATCTCCAATGCTTATTTTCATTATATAAACGTAATACACTTTTTCTAGCAATATTCCGTTTTGAAAAAGGAAAATAACTGAAATACAACGGAATACTGCTATTTCTTAGTGTGGAATAGAGAAATAAGAAGAAAATCTGTCCTAATTAGTATTATTTCAGGTCGGATTAGCTCTATTTTTATTGAATGCGCTTTCATATAATAATTATAACAAATAAAGGAGGTGGTAGAGTTGAAAAGTACGATTGCTGTGGAAAAAAACACGCAAATCACACCTGATTTTCCAAATAAGAGAAATTATTTAAAGCGGATGAAAAAAAGTCTTCCATTATATGTATTACTTCTGCCCACTCTCATTCTATTAATTTGTTTTACGTATATCCCTATGTATGGAATTATCATGGCGTTCAAGGATTATTCTCCTGCACTCGGGATTTGGAATAGCCCGTGGGTAGGAATGAAGCATTTTATACAGTACTTTCATTCCTATCAATTTGGTTTAACGCTAAAAAACACATTATATATTAGTTTGTATAGTCTTTTTGTAGGGTTTCCACTTCCGATTGCATTAGCTATTCTCTGTAACCAAATGCGGATTGGAATGTTTAAAAAATTCTTTCAAGTTACCACTTACTTGCCTCATTTTATTTCAACGATGGTAATGTGTGGTATGATATTAATTTTTCTATCACCGAGCACTGGGCTTATAGCCAATATTTTATCTATATTTGGGATGGAAATGCCGAATCTTCTATCTAAACCGACACTTTTCAGTAGTGTATATGTATGGAGTGATGTATGGCAGCATTTAGGATGGGATAGTATTATTTTTCTGGCAGCATTGTCAGCTATTGATCCTACCTATTACGAGGCTGCAACGATGGATGGTGCAAGCCGCCTACAGAAAATTATCCATATAGACTTACCACTTATTATGCCTACGGCTATGATTTTATTAATCTTGCGTGCTGGAAGTCTTTTAAGTGTAGGTTTTGAAAAAGTTTTATTATTACAAAATCCATTGAATTTAACTGGAAGTGAGGTTATTTCAACCTATGTTTATAAGGTAGGGATGCAAAACTTTCAATATAGCTTATCAACTGCGATTGGTTTATTTAATACCGTAGTAAATGTTATCATTTTACTTCTTGTAAATTGGCTATCCAAGAAACTAACAAAAACAAGTTTATTATAGGAAGGAGGCCTCAGTCTTGGAAGGAACACTTATTCAAAAATTTAATAAAAAATCACAAAAGAAAAAAAGTTGGAAT